>WRNX01000051.1 GCA_009776395.1 Lentimicrobiaceae bacterium | reverse complement strand
AGATATTTGGGGCATCGGCTACAGATATTCCAAAATGTTAAAAAACAATAACATTCACACAGCAGAACAATTTAGGCAACTTTCACCGGAGTGGGTAAGAGCAAAAATGAGTGTGGTAGGGCTTCGCACATGGAAAGAATTACACGGCGAACCTTGTATCACTTTTGGTTGCACCGTCCCTGATAAACAATCAATCTGTGTTTCACGTTCATTTTCCAAAGAACTTACCGCTATTGAACCGCTAACAGAAGCGCTTGCCACTTTTGTAAGCATGGCAGCCGAAAAACTGCGCAAACAAAACTCACTCACACGCCAAATGCAAATCTTCATTTACACGAACAGACATCGGAAAGACAAAGCACAACATTACGAAGGTAAACTTATCACATTTCCAACCGCAACAAACAGCACTATCGAAATGGTCACATTTGCCACACAAGCATTAAAAGAAATCTACAAAAAAAACTACGGATACAAGAAAGCCGGTGTTATACTCTACGACATTTTACCGGACACAGGTACCCAAAACATTCTTTTCGATAATATTGACCGTCCCAAACATACTGCCCTCATGCAAACCATGGATTTACTAAATGCGCAACACGGAAAAAACACCATTTCAACAGGCGCACAGGGAACAGGCAAAATACCGGCACATCAAGAAAATATATCTCCAAGATACACAACCCATTGGAACGAAATAATGGTGGTTAAAGTGTAAATTGAACCTTAAAAAGTAACATTTTATTAAAAAAACAGTAAAAAAAACCATACTCTGTGTTGATTAAAAAAAATGGCTAAATCTTTTTTTTAGTGCTGGAAAATATATTTAAAGATTTTATTATTTTCGCCAACTATTTTAAAATTAAATTAGATAATGATTAAAGAGAAACTTTTTGCAGGTAAAACATTAGCAATCTTGTCAGGGGGTGGCGATACTCCGGCAATAAACTCAAGCATTGAGTCAGTTAGGAATCGCGCTTCCATGTTAGGTTTTAAAGTATATGGCGTGCTTCGCGGCTGGAAAGGTTTGCTCGGAGATGGCGATATTGTAGATTTAACCAATATTCCTTATAATGGAATGTATGGGGGAACAGGATTGCTATCCAGCAGAACTAACCCGTTTCCTGGTAAAAAAAATAAGGAAGACCGCTCCGAACAGATTTTACGAAACATTGAACGCTATAAAATAGATGTTTTGGTTACTATTGGCGGCGATGATACCAACGGGGCAGCCAAAAAAATGTACGAAAAATATGGAATCCCCGTGATTGGTTTTCCAAAAACTATTGATAATGATTTGCGTACCCGTACCATGCACCATTATCAAGGCAAACAACACGAAGTCGTATTATGTCCAGGATTTGCTTCAGGCGCCATGCAAATTAAAAAACTTACAGCTAAATTACACACTACCAACGAATCTCATCAACGTATTATGGTGTTGGAAGTGATGGGACGTGATGCCGGCTGGCTCACAGGAACCGCCATGTTCGGCGGCGCTCAAATGGCGCTGATCCCCGAAGTAGTAGTTACCAAAGAACGTAAAGATTTCTTCTTCGAAAAAGTAAAAGAAAAATATATGTCCAATCCCAAGCGCAGTTTAATTATTGCAGTTGCCGAAGGGGTGCGTTGGTATAATGATGAAAAAGACGCCATTGATATGGTGTATGCAAGTTCGGAATTAGATGAATATGGTCATCCGCGTTTTGGAGGTGTGAGCGGCGTTATTGCTTCAGAAATTAATAAAAAATTAGGAATTGAAGCGCGTGGACAAATATCAGGTTATATTCCTCGCTCTGGCAGATGTTATGAATACGATAGAAGATTAACCTCCACATTGGCAGATAAAATTGTTGATCTTTTGTTAAGAGGCGAATACGGTAAAATGCCGGTGATGCGTGAAGTAGTTCCCTATAACGAATTGGAAGAGTTTCACACAGACGCCATTGAAATGGGAAATATTGGAAATTTTCCCCTTCCGCAGCCCTATTATAATTATAACGAATTCCAATTTTCTGAACAATATGTTGATTTCTTAACAAATATTATTGGAGAACCCTATAGATTGGAGTTTAACCACCAATTCCCAATTGTAATACCGTAATAAATATGAGATTGAATTCTGTCAAATTTCAAGTTTCAGGTGATTCGTTACAAACTACGAGTTACGAGTTACGAGTTACGAGTTACAACAAGTTACGAGTTTCGCTTTCTGCTTTCTGCTTTCTGCTTTCTACTTTCTGCTTTCTGCCATCTGCATCCGCACAAAGATTTATTGGAGGTGTGGCTGCCGGATTCAATCTTACACAGGTGGACGGGGATAATGTTTTCGGATATTACAAAGCCGGTTTTAACGGCGGACCATACGTAAAATTGATGTTAGACAGAAAACAACGTTTTTCACTAACAATGGAACTCCTTTATACTCAAAAAGGAGCATTTAAAAAAGGTACAAATAATATTGGATATTTTGCATTAGGAGATACCCTTTTAATTGATCCA
This sequence comes from Lentimicrobiaceae bacterium, assembly GCA_009776395.1. Lineage (GTDB taxonomy): Bacteria > Bacteroidota > Bacteroidia > Bacteroidales > WCHB1-69 > WRNX01. The sequence continues at coordinate 6,982 of WRNX01000051.1, read as the reverse complement.
AACTACCCTGATTATAATAAAAAATATTACTATAATTTACGTACAGATTATTTAGAGATTCCATTATTAGTTCATTTTGAAGATCCCAGATCTAAAGTTGGGATTGGGATTGGTCTATCATGGGCGCGGTTGGTTTATATTAAAGAATATGAATGGGATTTAAGCATTATGAAACTTGATTCCGGCGCAAGACGTCTGAATACGACTGTTAATTCAGGAAGGTACTATAAAAACGACTGGGGTATCATTGCAGATGTTAAAATTCCTATTTATAAAGGATTAAAATTCAACTTTCGATTTCAATACTCATTAGTGCCATTCGGAAAAGTTAGAGAATTTTATATCAGTGATAAATCTACTGAACCCATTGAGCGAAAACCTTTTCATAATACATTAACTTTTAGAATAATCTATTCAATTAATGAAAAATATACGGAAAACAATAATTATGATAGCGAAGGAAATAGAATAGGACCAAAATGGATACGAGATACAGATGCGATGAGATGGTAATATATATATGGAATAATGAATTTATTAACCGTAGGCTTCAGCCTACGGAATGAACAATGGTAATGAACAAACTTAAATCTTTAAATTACAATAATATGAAATACAGTTATTTATTAATTATAGCTTGTTTGGTTTACTTGTTTACGGCATGTACACCCGATTTTGATTTGAATGCGCCTTATAAAGATGTTCCTGTGGTTTATGGTATCTTAAATTATCAGGATCCTGTTCACTATGTGAAAATTTATAAAGGATTTCAAACGAATAATAATGGAGGAGTCTTTGTTGATGCACAAAACCCTGATAGTATTTATTATTATGATAATATTATAGTGGTTTTGCAAGAATATGAAAACAATCAAAGAACTAATCGCCCAGATATCCCTCTTACAATAACTAATGAGTTGCACAAAGAAGATGGTATTTTTTATCATGGTGAAAAAAGTATTTGGTACTGTACAAAAGAAATTCTTGATAAAAATAAAGAGTATAAGATTTATATTACTAATAAATTAAATGGAAATATTGTTGAAGGAATAACTCCGTTAGTAGGTGATTTTAACATCTACTCTTTGTCTAGTGTTTATGATATGATTAATGCATCTAATATTGCCTTTACGAAAGCAACGAATGCAGTTGATTATGAAATACATGTTAATTTTCTGTATTATGAAGTAGATATCAACACAAACGAAGTGGTAAAAGAAGGAAAAATTGTAAAAAATATTTGTCCACATGTAGGCGGCGATTTTAAATTCAATAAAGACCGTGACTATTATTATAAAGAGTATTCAGCTACTTTTTTTGATGATATTGCTTTTCAAATAGAACCAAATCCAAATGTTGTTCGATATATTGGCAGACCGGATGCAAATGGCAGATGTATTGAGATTGAAGGATGGGCTGCTGGAACAGATATGATTAAATTTATCTTATCAAACCAAACCGGTTCCAGCTTTGTGCAGGTCAATGACAAATACACCAATATCTGCGCAAAGGATGGATTGGCTTTTGGCTTTTTATCATCGAGGGTAAAATGCCCAAATAGAGAATTTACAACGACTCCAAGCTCTGAAGATTCTGTGTGTTTTGGTTCTAAAACATATCATTTAGGATTTAGACCATATATTGAGTATAAACCTTAATTGAGTGAAGAAAATATGGTTCGCGTTCGTTTTGCCCCCAGCCCTACAGGTCCGCTACATATTGGCGGAGTTCGTACTTGCTTGTATAATTATTTGTTTGCCAAACAACATGGTGGAAAATTACTCCTCCGTATTGAGGATACCGACCAAACTCGATTTGTATCCGGCGCAGAAGAATATATCATAGAATCTTTTAAATGGTTAGGAATCACTTTTGATGAAGGGGTGCATATAGGAGGAAAACACGCCCCATACAAACAATCTGAAAGAATGCACATCTATAAACAATATGCCGATAAACTAATTGAAAATGGATGGGCATATTATGCTTTCGATACGCCGGAAGAATTGGAAATCAAGCGCAAAGAAGCAGAAACCGAAAAAAAAACCTTTCAATATGATATGAATACGCGTAATTCAATGCGTAATTCATTATCATTATCATTGGAAGAAACAACAAAGAGATTGCAAGGGAATTATGTAGTGCGTTTTAAGTACCCAGAAAATATCGAAATATTGATACAGGATTTGATTCGTGGGGAAGTGAAAATTAATTCACAATTATTGGATGATAAAGTGCTTTTTAAATCAGATGGTTTACCTACTTATCATTTAGCCAATGTAGTGGATGATCATTTAATGGAGATTACTCATGTTATTCGCGGAGAAGAGTGGCTTCCGTCTGCTCCCTTACACGTAATGCTCTATAAGGCTTTTGAATGGGAAGCGCCGCATTTTGCCCATTTACCTTTATTGCTCAAACCGGATGGAAACGGAAAATTGAGTAAACGTGATGGAGACAGACTTGGATTTCCTGTGTTTCCACTGCAATGGAAAGACCAAAATACCGGCGAAATATCTTCAGGATACAGAGAAAGTGGATATCTGCCTGAAGCAGTTAATAATTTTTTAGCGTTATTAGGATGGAACCCCGGAACTGAAGAAGAAGTAATGAACAGGAAACAACTGATTTCTCGTTTTTCGTTAGATAAAGTGAGTAAATCAGGAGCAAAATTTGATTTAGACAAAGCAAAGTGGTTTAATCATTACTACATCCAACAAAAATCTAATAAAGAGTTGGTGGAGATATTTGCCCAACAATTGGCAGAAAAAAAGATTCATCTAAATATTGATAAAATAGAAAAAGCAGTTGCCTTAGTAAAAGAACGACTTTATTTCACCACAGATTTTTGGAATCAAAGCGCTTTTCTCTTTCAAATTCCAGAAACCTATAACCCCGAAGTAGTAAAAAAACGTTGGAAAGAAGATACCCCCGATCAATTACATCACATGATAGAAATATTTTCTTCGGTTTCTCCTTTTGATAAAACAATAGCCCACGATAAAGTAATCGCATTTATTCAAGAAAACCAACTCAATATGGGACAAATTATGAATTGCTTGCGACTATGTTTAGTGGGAGACTCCAAAGGACCAGATTTATTCGAAATTATTGATTTTATAGGAGTAGAAGAAACCATTCATCGTATCAGAATGGCTATAGAGAAAGTATAAGTTTTATAGTTTTACCCGTGCAAAACGTAAGGCTTTCAGCATATATTTGGGTAAAAACTTTTTGTCATCTCTATTTTTGAGATTCAACATTATTCCAAGTTTTTTTACAATGGGCATTTTAAAAGTTTCTACAAATTCTATTAAAGTTCCATCAGGGTCTTCAATATAAGTGAAATGACCGTTAGCGTCTCCCATATCAAAATCTTTTCCGCCATCACAAACAAAATCCAAACCTAAAGTTTGAATCTCTTCCTGAATTTTATCCATATTTCTAATATCAAAACAAAGATGAATAAAACCGGGGTCTCCCCAAAATCTGTCATGGTAAATTTTCGTTCCTGCAACATCCATGTTTTGAATCAATTCAATACATGAAGTTCCCATCAATTCACATAATGGTCCGTAAAGAGGTTTTGAACGTTTGAGCATTACTCTGCGTAAGGTATGATTTGCTCCAGCAAGACCTTTCAAATCTTCAAAAACTGCTGTGTTGTCAAATACTACTGTGTCATAATCAAGTATTTTAGAGTAAAATGCGATGGATTTTTCCATATCTGAAACTCCAATAATAGCGCCGTTTACGCCTCCATTAGCTTTCTTTTCGTTCAAAAATACGTAACTGTCTTCTTCTATTTCAAAAATATTTTCAAAAGGATCTTTTATAAAAAAGTGCATTTTATTTGCAGGAGATAAACAAGGTGTGGTAATAATTTCTACATTTTTCTTTTTTAATGTTTCAAAAGCGAAAGTTACATCGGGGCATTTTATTTTGCAGGAAAAAATCCCTAAATCTCCTAATAATAATTCTTTTTTTGGATAATTTAGTTCTCTTCCCACAGGTTGCCATATTTCAAAACCGCCGCCGCCACGCATATTGTATGCCAAAACCGCTCTACGTTCTTGCGGTTTTCCTCCCGTGTAAGGCAGCATTTTTTCCGCCACCCCTTTGTCGTCAAAGATCTTAATATCAAATCCCAGCACCTCTATGTACCACTTCCATGCTTCGGTAACATCTTTTACGCCAATGCCAATTTGCTGAATGCCACAAATAATTTTTTCTTTCATATAAATATAATTTTATGTTGATGAAATTTTTTTTGCTAATTTATAATATAACGCCGGAAAATATTTATGAATATAAACCATCAGTAATTCTTTTTTCCCAATTAGTTTTCGACGTTTTTTTTGTGCAATTGCCCGCACTGCGATTTTAGCGCACTGGGTAACATCCATTCCTTTTGCCTGTCCTTGATCCATTTTTTTATAACTTTCTCCATTTGCCAACAATGCACTTTTACTGATCTGCGTATTAATTCTTCCCGGAATTAAAAATGTAACATTAATATTTTCATTTTCAAGATCTAAAGATTCAAAAAAACCAAATAAGGCATGTTTGGAAGCACAATAAATAGAGCGCAAGGGAAATCCAAACAAACCTGATATTGACGTAGTAACAGCGATACTGATATGCTTGGCAGATTTTAGATGGGCATTCAACTTTTTAATCAGATACACAGAGCTAAAGAAGTTGATATCCATCAGTTTTTTATCTACGTCAAAATGGGTTTCCAAAGCTAAGGCTCTTTGCGAAATACCTGCATTTAAAACAAATACGTCAATAGTAAAATGTTCTTTTTCAATAAAATCTACAAGTTCATCTATAGCATTTAAACTGCTAAAATCACATTCGAAGGAGTGAGCTTCAACGCCAAGAGTAGCGCACTGGTTTCTTACTTTTTCCAAATCCTCAGTATCTAACCCTGTTAAAATTAGATTTGCGCCTAATTCTGCGAAGCGATATGCCATGGCTTCTCCAATTCCTGAACTGCCACCGGTGATTAATATTGTTTTATTTTTAAAATTGATCATATTTAAGTATCCGTTAGGAGAGGGTCATTATTTTTATTAATATTTTCGGCAAAAATATTAATTTTTTACTCGTTTCAAATTCAATAAATTGGTAGGCGAGTTATCTAATCCACTTATATTCTTTTGTGTAAAGCGTACTTTTTTATCATAGAAAAGTACGACTACGGGTGCGTCTTCCATCAACAAAGAATCTAAAACAGTATAGTATTCATTTCTACTAATTTCATCAGTTATAGTTTGTGATTTTTCAAAAAGTTTGTCAAATTCAGAATTCACGTAATGCGTGTAATTAGAGCCATACGGTTGTAAGTTTTTTGAGTAGAAAAGTGATAGATAGTTTTCTGCATCAGGGTAATCGCAAATCCACGAGCCTCTGAAAAAGGGCAGTTGGTAATTGCGCATCATTTGTCGTTGCTGTGCCGCCTGTTGCACTTCCAAAGAAATACGTATTCCTATTTTATTTAACTCATGTTGAATGTATTGACATAAATCTAAATAACTTGCGGAAACTGAAAGTGAAATTTCAGGCAATCCTTCCCCGTTAGGATAGCCCGCTTTTTGCAATAGTTCCATTGCTTTTTGCGGATCGTAATGGTAACCTTTCACTCTTTCAGGATTAAAGGATACCATTCCCATCGGTACAAATCCGCTTGTGCCTGCATACCCCATGTTGTTGCGTAAATATTCAATCATCTTCTCTCTATCAAATCCATAATTAATTGCCTGTCGTACTTCTTTTATTAATAGTGGATTATTTTCTTTTTCTTGCAATAAAAATCCTAAATATTCTGTATTGAGGTAAGGACCTGTTTGTAAAGTAATTTTATCCTTATATTCTTCTTGCAGAGTTCCTTCTTTTGTTAATAAAGCATCTTTGTAACCGGCTTCTATTCCCGACATGAAATCTAAATTTCCTTTCATAAACTCCATGAATGCCACTTGTTTATCAATAATAAAAGAGATGGCAACAGCATCTAAATAGGGTAGGGGAGTATTGTTTTCATCTTTTTCAAAATAGTTTTCGTTTTTACGGAGTACTAATTTTATTCCTTCTTTCCACAATTGAAATTGAAAAGGTCCCGTGCCCACCGGAAATTTTCTAAAATCTTTACCATATTTTGTTATTACCTCGTGCGGAACTACCGATGCGTATTTCATGGCAAGTATTCCCAAAAATGGCGGAAATGGTTCTGTCAAAACAATTTGAAAAACAGTGTCATTCAACGCAGTAAAGGCGTAGCTGTCAGAATCATTTTGGGCTACTTTTTGAAAAATCCATGCACCAGGCGAAGCAACTTCCGGGCTTATAATTCTATTGAAACTGTAAACAAAGTCGGAGGCAGTAACTTTTCTTGGCGTTTTCCAAATGTAGTTTTCAGTGTTTTGAAAATAAACATCATCGCGAAGGTAAAAAGTGTAGGTTTTGCTATCGGGGCTAATTATCCAGTCTTTAGCAATGGCAGGAACAACATGCAATGAATCATCCAAATCTATCAATCCGTTGTACAACATGTTACACACCCATATTGCCGCCTGGCCTGATGCATAAGCAGGGTCCAGAGATTGAATACCTACGGCTTCATTGTAACGAAATATAGTTTTATTAGATGATATAGTGGGGTTACACGAGTGGATAATGCTTATAATAAAAAATACTGTTAATATTAAAATATTATTTTTCAATTAAAAAAAATGAAAAATTATTTATTCATTTGTTCAAATTCTTTCATACATTCCACTAATGCTTCCACACTTTCTATGGGGCATGCGTTGTAGATAGATGCACGGAAACCTCCAACGGAGCGGTGTCCTTTAATACCCACCATGCCTTTCGATTTGGCGAATGCCATAAATTCATCTTCTTTGTCTTTATAGCCTTCAGCCATAACAAAACAAACGTTCATCAAAGAGCGGTCTTCCAACGCGGCAGTTCCCACAAA
>WRNX01000050.1 GCA_009776395.1 Lentimicrobiaceae bacterium | reverse complement strand
AAACCCAATTACCACTTTATTAAAGAGGATATTGTGGAGGGTGAAAAGATGTTGAAGTTGTTTAAAGAGTTTCAATTCGACGGTGTTATCCACTTAGCTGCTGAGTCGCACGTGGATCGTTCTATTGAAAACCCTATGGAGTTTATTTACACTAATATTGTGGGAACGGTGAATTTGCTGAACGCCGCACGCGCCATTTGGAAAGAAGATTTGAAAAACAAACGTTTTTATCATATTTCTACCGATGAAGTGTATGGCTCGCTGGGAGAAACCGGCGCGTTTACCGAAACTACGGCTTACGATCCGCACAGTCCTTACTCTGCGGCAAAAGCCTCTTCCGACCACTTTGTCAGAGCGTATCACGATACCTACCAACTACCCACAGTAATTTCTAATTGCTCAAATAACTACGGACCTAACCAGTTTCCCGAAAAATTAATTCCACTTTTCATTCAAAATATTAAAACCAAAAAAAATCTTCCCGTGTATGGAAAAGGAATCAATGTGCGCGACTGGCTCTATGTGGAAGACCACGCCGCCGCCATTGACCTCATCTTTCATCAGGGTGAAATTGGAGAAACTTACAACATTGGCGGAAACAACGAATGGAAAAATATAGATTTGATTTTAGAATTAATAAAAATTATGGATAAAAAGTTAGGACGTGCCGAAGGAGAATCGTTATCTTTAATCACTTATGTTACCGATCGCGCGGGACACGATCTTCGCTATGCTATTGACGCCACCAAACTTAAAAATGAACTCGGCTGGGAACCCATAATTAAATTCATTGAAGGTTTTGAAAAAACAGTGGACTGGTATTTGGCAAATGAAATATGGTTGCAAAGAATAACAACAGGAGAATACAAACGATAATTTAAAACAGATAATCTTTTTTTATAATTTCATCTGCGTATTTCGGCAAACTCAATAACACAACTATGCGCTAACAAGACTTTTCTAAAATAACCTCAATTCCTAAAATTTTATGTTTATTTGCACGTTGAATTGAAAAATAAAAAATATCATGGAAAATTATATTCGTTTCGACTGGGCAATAAAACGGTTATTAAGAAACAAAGCCGATTTTAACATAGTGAACGGTTTTTTGAGTTGTCTGCTCAAAAAACAGATTCAAATAGTAAAAGTTTTGGAAAGCGAAGGAAATAAAAGACGTAAAGAGGATAAAATCACAGTCCAAGGTTTAAAAGTAGAACAGGTGGTAGAAATACTGAAAAAACATAATTTATATTAATCACTAATCATTAATCACTAGCTTAATTTTTTTATGGATACAAAAAACGAATTTAACTCATTTAGTTTAATAAACTATATTTGGCAGTGGCGAAAACTGTTCCTTATTCTTTGCTTCGCTGCCGGAGTACTCTCCATTATCTTTACATTAAAATTTTTTATTCGTCCGCAATTTAAGGCAACTACCATTATTTATGCGCCGAGAACCAATTCTTTCTCAAAAATTATCAGTAATGAAAGCAATATCAATGAACGATTGGATGTTAAAGCGTATGCTGTGGAAGAGGAAACTGAACAGATGATGGAAATACTAAACTCCAGAGAAATAAAGGATGTGCTTATTGAAAAATATGATTTAGTAAATTATTACGGAATTAATACAGAAAGAAAAGTATGGAAAGATAAATTCTATGAAACACTTAAAGGAAATATTGATATTAAAAGGACCAAATATGGCGCCATCACTATTTCGGTTTCAGATTGGAGCCCTGAACGGGCAGCACAAATGGCTAATGACATTGCTGCCGAGTTAGATACTATCAAAAATAGAATTGAATGCGAACGTGCTTTTGCCGCTTGTAAAGCATTGGAAATACATATTAAAAAAGCCGACCAACAACGTCAACTGATTGCAGACTCATTAGATGTCCTTGCTAAAAAAGGCGTTTTTATTTTAGATTTTCAAGTAGAAAGAGTGATGCAACAGTATGCCATCGCTTTAGCGCAAGGAAATATGGCAGGCGTACAACGTTTGCAAACAGAACTGGAAAAATTGGAAAAATGGGGACATGCCTCCAACTCTTTAAGAAGAGAACAATTATATTTAAGCGACCAAATCGCGCTTATGAAAGTAAAATTACTCAATGCACAAATGGATTACTCCGGTACAATGCCCGTGAAATTCGTGATTCAAAAAGCTGTCGCCCCAGATAAAAATAGTTACCCTAAGAAAATTATTATCGGCTTACTATCTGTGGTTGGTACTTTTTTCATAACCTTGATAGTACTACTTCTTATTGATAAAATAAAGAATGAAATAGTAATTGAAAACAAACAGAAAAATATTGCCAAATTAGAATGAACAAGAAATTCTATATCGCGCTGGGATGCGGATTAGCGTTTATTTTATTGAATTGTATTGCGTTAAAATATGAGTTTCTGTATGTTCCTGTTTTGAGCGCGGTTGCAGTAATTTTATATTTATTATTGAGTAGAGTTGATTTGTTACTCTATTTCATGGCGTTTATTACCCCTTTTTCAATTGAATTTGCTGACACAAAAATTAATATTGGAATTTCAATTCCTGCAGAAATCATTATGATTTTGGTTACTTTACTCTTTTTTGTAAGACTCTTCTATGACATTAGATTAGAACGAAAAATAGTTTTTCATCCGATTTCAATCTTAATTTATCTCTATTTAATATGGATGCTCATCACTTCCATTACCAGCGAAATACCATTAGTCTCTTTTAAGTTTTTAGCATCCAAAATATGGTTTATTACTGCTTGCTATTTTTGTGTAATTCAATTAATTAAAAATGATTTTAACAAAATTATTACTTTTATAAATTGTTACGCATTCTCTTTGGGGGTGGTTATAATTATTACTACCATTAAAACAGTTCTTGCCGGTTTTCCCAAGCAAGGAATGCACTGGATCATGAACCCGTTTTACAACGATCACACAGCTTATGGCGCCGCCATTGCTTTTTTTATTCCGTTACTGGTAGCGCTACTATTTATTGATGGAAAGAATAGATGGAAGAAAATCTATTATTTATTGTTATCCGGAGTGTTTTTTACAGGGCTGATTCTTTCCTATTGCCGTGCGGCATGGCTTAGTGTACTTGTAGCATTCTCGATTTTTGCAGTCATTAAACTGCGCATTAAATTTTCATGGCTTGCAGTGAGTGTGGTGTTACTTGGTTCGTTTTTTTATTTTTTTTCTGATGATATTCTTTATAGAATGAGTAGAAACTCTCAAGATTCATCTACAGAATTTGTAGAGCATGTTATTTCTGCATCCAATATCAAAACCGATGCTTCTAATGTGGAAAGATTAAACAGATGGTTTTCCGCATTCGAGATGATTGAAGCGCGTCCCGTGTTTGGTTGGGGACCGGGAACATACCAGTTTTTATATGCCGGATACCAAAAAGGAAAGTATAAAACTATTATTTCTACTAATTTTGGCATCGGAGGGAATGCGCATAGTGAATATTTTGGTCCTTGTGCAGAAATGGGATTTCCGGGCGCTATTATTGTAGTTTTGTTAATGATAACCGTTATTTATACGGGCATAAAAGCATACGCGAAAACAACAGATAAAATTCACAAAAACCTCTGTATTTTTGCAGTTATTGCATTAATTACTTATTATATCCACGGGATTATGAACAATTTTTTAGATACCGACAAGCTTTCTCTCCCGTTTTGGATGGCATTCGCAATGATTGTGGTGGTGGAAAGTAGGAACAAGGAAGATTTTAAAAAAATCATTTAATCACATATTTAACTTTACTTAGATGAATCAAGCAGATTACGTTTTTGAAACAAGTTGGGAAATTTGTAACAAAGTAGGCGGAATATACACCGTATTATCTACAAAGGCATTTACCGCAGTGGAAAATTTCGGTAACAATTATATTTGTATTGGACCCGAACTCTCGAAAGAAGATAATTCCGATTTTATAGAAGATTTTTCTCTCTTTAAGAACTGGAAAGAACTCGCTCAAAATGAAGGACTTCGGTTAAGAATAGGTCGCTGGAATATCAGCGGAAATCCAATCGTTATTTTAGTGGATTTTACTCCTTTTTTTGAAAAAAAGAACGAAATTCTTACACAGTTTTGGCTCAAATATAACTTGGATTCTATTTCAGGACAATGGGACTACATCGAACCCGCACTCTTTGGTTATGCCGCAGGAAGAGTCATTGAAAGTTTCTACAATTATCACTGCTACGCCACAGACAGAATTATTGCGCATTTTCACGAATGGATGACCGGAACAGGAATTTTATACCTTGAAGATGATCTTCCCCAAATTGCTACGGTGTTTACTACCCACGCTACTGTGCTGGGACGCTGCATCGCAGGAAACAGATTGCCCCTCTATGAAATGATGGAAAACTATAATCCCCAAGAGTTTGCACAACAATTTGGCGTTCAATCAAAACACTCCTTAGAATTTCTATCCGCAAAATGCTCAGACGGATTCTCTACGGTAAGTCAAATTACAAACCGAGAATGCACCTCTTTTTTGCAAAAACCAGTTGATGTAGTTACCATTAACGGATTTGAAAATAATTTTGTACCCAAAGGGGATGAATATATAGAAAAAAGAACAATTGCCAGAAAAAAATTGATGGAAGTTACCGAAGCGCTCACAGGACAAAAAATTTCGGAAAATACGCTATTTGTGGTAAATAGCGGACGATATGAATATAGAAATAAAGGAATTGACCTCTATATTGAAGGATTAACAAAGTTGAAAAATCAACATACAAACCGTCCTGTTGTGGCATATATTCTGGTACCCGCCGGCACCAACGGACAACGGCATGATTTAATGGAAATTATTGAAGAAAGGCGCGAGTTTCCCCAACCGGTATTATACGATTATTGTACCCACCCGCTGCACGACCCAAACCACGATCCCATCGTTAACCATCTGAAAAAAAATAATTTGGATAATTCCCCCAATACACAGATAAAAGTAGTGTTTGTACCCGTTTATTTAGATGGTAAAGATGGCATTTTTAACATTCCTTATTACGATTTGTTAATAGGTTTCGACCTTTCTGTTTTCCCATCTTATTATGAGCCATGGGGATACACCCCCTTAGAAAGTATTGCTTTCGGTATTCCAACAATTACCACCTCAGTAGCAGGTTTTGGAAAATGGGTATTGGAAAATTTTGGCAATCAAAAAAGTGCGTGGGTTATTCATAGAACCGATGACAATGATGAAGAAGTGTGTAACGAAATTGCAGACGCTATTTTTTATTACGCCAATTTAAAAGAGGATGAAAAAGAGAAACATAATGTAAAATCTATCGAAATTGCGCAACAGGCATTATGGAAGAATTTGTATGATAACTATCTGAAAATTTATGATATTGCTTTAACAAAAAGTGAATTACGTTTCGAAAAATACAAAAACAAAGTATCTAAAATTGTAATGCAGGCGGTTCAAATAAAAAGAACTGAACCTCAGTGGGCGCACGTTACGGTGAAAACAAAACTTCCCGAAAGTTTGAAAAAATTAGAAATATTAGCCCGTAATCTATGGTGGAGTTGGAATTACGAAGCCCGTGAACTCTTTGAAGAGATTGCAGGCGACGAAATGTGGAAAGAGTATCAAGAAAATCCTACCCATATTTTGCAAATTCTGCCTCTTATACGTATGACCGAAATGAGCCAAAAGACCCAATATATTGAAAAATTAGATAAAGTTTTTGAAGATTTTCAATCTTATTTGAATCAAAAAAAACCTGATGATAAAGCAAGAATTGCTTATTTCAGTATGGAGTATGGCATTAGTAATGAGTTGAAAATCTTTTCCGGAGGATTGGGAATGTTAGCCGGAGATTATCTGAAAGAAGCCAGCGACTGCAACGCGAATATGGTTGGGGTGGGACTTTTGTATCGAAATGGATATTTTAAACAGCAAATTTCTCCTTATGGAGACCAGGTATCGCTTTATCCAAACCAAAGTTTTTCAAAATTGCCCATCACTCCGATTAAAGATGAAGAGGGTAATTTTAAAATGATTAATATTGCTTTGCCCGGTAGAACATTGTATGCCCGTATTTGGCGCGTAGAGGTAGGACGAATTCCTTTGTATTTGTTAGATACTGACTTTGATATGAATCAATCGCAAGACAGAGCCATTACTTATTCGCTTTACGGCGGAGATCTTGAAAACAGATTAAAGCAAGAGTTGTTGCTGGGAGTTGGAGGAATAAGAATGTTGAATCTATTAGACGAAAATATTGATCTGTATCATCTTAACGAAGGACACGCCGCTTTCTTAACCTTAGAACGAATAAACAGGTACAGAGCGGTTCAGAACATGGCGTTTCCGGCTGCAATGGAGTTGGTGCGCGCGTCTTCACTTTTTACCACCCATACTCCGGTGCCAGCAGGACACGACGCTTTTAGCGAAGATCTGATGCGTACCTATTTTGCTAATTACCCCGACAGATTCAATATTTCATGGGAAGCATTTATGGCGCTGGGGAGAAAAAATATGGATCAGATAAACGATAAGTTTTCGATGAGCATTCTGGCATGTAAATTAGCGCAGGAAGTAAATGGGGTTAGTAAAATTCACGGGCGCGTTTCGCGGGAAATGTTTGCAGATTTATACGATGGACACTTTGCCAATGAATTACATATTGATTTTGTAACCAACGGTGTGCATTATCCCACCTGGGCGCATAAAAAATGGCAAAACTATCATAAAGAAATTCTTAACAACGATTTTCTGAACCAGCAATCAAATCCGGAAGTTTGGAAAAAAATAAGAACTGCACAAAATGCTGATTTATGGAATATTAAAAATGAACTTCGCGCCGAACTGTTAGAAGAAGTAAAACAATTGCTTGAAGTGCAAATGCGAAAACGAAACGAATCGCCGGAACTGATTTTAAAAACTATTAAAACTATTAATAATGATACGCTTACCATTGGTTTTGCGCGGCGTTTTGCTACTTACAAGCGCGCACATCTACTCTTTACCAATGAAGAACGGTTGGCGCAAATTGTAAACCACCCCGAACATCCTGTGCAGTTCTTATTTGCCGGAAAAGCGCATCCTAACGATAAAGCCGGGCAAGATTTGATTAAGAAAATTATTGAGTTTTCGCGACTGCCAAAATTCATCGGAAAAATCATATTTCTTGAAAATTACGACATGATTTTGGCGAAAAAATTGATTTCTGGTTGCGATGTTTGGTTAAATACACCTACACGCCCGTTGGAGGCATCCGGTACCAGCGGCGAAAAAGCTATCATGAATGGCGTATTGAATTTCAGCGTGTTAGACGGATGGTGGGCGGAAGGATATGTACCCGAAGGAGGCTGGGCTATCAGCGAAGAGATTACTTATCAAAATAACGAATTACAGGATCAGTTAGATGCTACCGTACTCTATTCCACCATTGAAGATAATATTGTAAAAGCATTTTATAATAGAAATGATGACCATATTCCTGAAAAATGGGCAAATATGATGAAAATTAATTTTGCTAAAATTGCTCCTCATTTTACCATGAAACGCCAATTGGAAGATTACTACCGTAAATTTTATGACAAGTTGGAACAGCGCACGAAGATGTTAACCCAAAACAACGAAAAAAATCTTTACGAACTTTTACGATGGAAAGAAAAAATATTAGCGAATTGGGAAAATATTAATGTAGTGAATCTTAACCTCGATAATGACGGGGATAAAACTTATTTTTTAGGTGAAAAAACTACTTTGTCAATAGCCCTTGTTTTAGGAACACTTAATCCCGAAGATATAAAAGTTGAAATTTGTTTTATTCAAAGTGATAATGGTAATGAAGAACTTTTTGCCAAACAATCTTTTCATTTTATAAAACAGGAAAACGGGATAACGCACTATGAATGTGATGTTATCCCGAATTATTCCGGGAGTTGGAAATGCGGTGTTCGTATTCAACCCTCGCATCCGATGCTCCCGCATGATTTAGATTTTAATTTGGTGAAGTGGGGGTAGTTTTTAGTACATTCCGGGCATTCCACCTCCCATACTGCCACCCATTGGAGGCGCAGGAGTTTCTTCTTTAATTTCAGAAAGCACGCACTCGGTAGTGAGCAACATTCCTGCTATAGATGCAGCGTTTTCTAAAGCGACACGCGCTACTTTGGTCGGGTCAATTACACCGGCATTAATCATATCTTCATACACATCAGTGCGGGCGTTGTAGCCAATTTTACCTTTTGCTTCTTTCACGGCATTTACCACTACAGATCCTTCTTTTCCTGCATTTTCCACAATTTGTCGCAGCGGTTCTTCTAATGCGCGTTTTACAATATCCACGCCAATTTGTTGATCTTCATTTTCAGTGTTAAGTTTTACGAGAGCGTCAATAGCGCGCAAATAAGCAACGCCACCGCCTGGAATAATTCCTTCTTCAATGGCAGCGCGCGTAGCGTGAAGCGCATCATCAAAACGATCTTTCTTTTCTTTCATTTCTACTTCCGATGCAGCACCCACATAAATAACGGCAACACCTCCTGCTAATTTTGCCAAACGTTCCTGCAATTTTTCGCGGTCGTAATCCGATTTTGTTTTTTCAATTTGTGATTTAATTTGCGCCACGCGGTCTTGAATATCTTTCTTTGTTCCTTTTCCACTCACAATAGTAGTATTTTCTTTGTCCACCGTAATTTTTTCGGCAGAACCCAGCATATCCAATTGTGCGTCTTCCAATTTGAATCCTTTTTCTTCAGTAATTACCAATCCACCGGTTAAGATGGCAATATCTTCTAACATTTCTTTTCTTCTATCACCAAATCCAGGAGCCTTAACGGCAACAATTTTCAATCCGGCGCGAAGTCTGTTTACTACTAATGTGGCTAATGCTTCGCTTTCCAAATCTTCGGCAATAATCAACAACGGACGACCGGTTTGTACCACTTTTTCCAAAATGGGTAAAAACTCTTTCATATTGCTGATTTTTTTGTCGTAAATCATGATGAAAGGATTTTCATATACGGCTTCCATTTTTTCAGCATCTGTAATAAAATAGGGAGAAATATATCCTCTGTCGAACTGCATACCTTCTACAATTTTTACTTCGGTTTCGGTTCCTTTTGCTTCTTCTATGGTAATAACACCCTCTTTTTTAACTTTTTGCATGGCTTCTGCAATTACTTTTCCAACAAAAGCATCGTTGTTTGCAGAAACAGAGGCAACCTGTTCAATTTTTTCATTGTTATCGCCAATAGATTGTGATTGTTTTTTCAAATGTTCAACCACTTCGGTAACAGCAATATCAATACCGCGTTTCAAGTCCATCGGATTTGCACCAGCAGTCACATTTTTCAAACCGGTGTTGAAAATAGATTGTGCCAAAACCGTGGCGGTAGTAGTGCCGTCTCCCGCTTGGTCGTTGGTTTTAGATGCCACTTCTTTTACCATTTGTGCGCCCATATTTTCGATGGGTTCGCTCAATTCAATCTCTTTGGCTACGGTAACGCCATCTTTTGTAATTTGCGGCGCACCGAATTTTTTGTCAATAATTACATTTCTACCTTTGGGACCTAAGGTAACTTTTACTGCATTGGTTAATGCGTCCACGCCTTTTTTTAATCCTTCGCGTGCTTCCCATTCATATACAATTTT
>WRNX01000049.1 GCA_009776395.1 Lentimicrobiaceae bacterium | reverse complement strand
TGATTGGAAGTATAAGTCCAAATGGTAGTTGCAGTGATTGCAGTAGTACCTATAAACCAGCCGCCGAAAGTGTAGCCCGGACGGGTGGGGGTGGGTAACTCTGAACCAATTTGCTGATTATAAGTAACCGAAATAGAAGCCGGTGCGCCCGTGCCTCCCCCAGAATTTAAGGTTAAGGTATAGGTGTTGGGCGTAAAAGTTGCCGTATAAGTTGTGGTTTCTGTTACGGTAATTGTTCTTGAAGCGTCTGTATTTCCATCATTCCAAGTTGTAAAAGTATATCCCGGGTTTGCGGTTGCAGAGATTGTGGCTGGGTCTCCATAGTAAAAATTTCCGCCTCCCGCTACAGTTCCGCCTGCGGTGGGCGATGCTATAACGGTAATGGTATAAACTATTTTGGCAGAATCGTAAGTGGCGATGTAGGTGGCATCTTCATACACAATGGGTTCAACTTCAGGATTCCAACCGGCAAAAGTGAATTGCCATGTATTGTTGGCAGGTCTGGTAGGATTGGCAGGCACAACCACAGGATCTCCATAATGATAGTCGGTTTTTTCGCTTACTATAGAATTATTCCAATTTAAGAACGTAACGGTGTATTCTATTTCATAAATATCATTTACATCTCTGGGCGCAATTTGACGGTCGGCATTATATGGAACAGCAAAACCGGTAACATTGTAAAGTGAGGTGGAGTTGGTTTCGTAACCGGTAATATTGCCGTAGTTATTGCGGCAAATCATTGTGTTGCTGTTTTGTTGGATATTGATATTTGCTGTAGCTCCTGATTGAGTAAAAATACCCTCATCAAAAGTAACTTCTTCTAATTTTACTAATTGTGATTCATAATCGGCGAAGTTTGCAAGAAGGTTTTCCATTGTTAAAGTAATAGGTTCTACCGAAGTTCCGGTTGTACCTGTGGCAAAATTAGCAACCGGTACAAACTCACACAATCCGCTGTACATGGAACATGTACCTGTAATGCCACCTGAAATAATATCACCATTATTATAAGTATTTGTAATTACAGGCGTTGCATTATCATAAACGGTCATTCCGCCTGTGGCATCTTTTACATAAAAGTATCTTCCGGTACGATACACAAAAGTTACATCGCCGGTAATTTTATACCATGTTGAAGAAGTAACGGTATTTGCGGCTTTAAATGCGGCAATGTTAGATACTTCTATTGGGAAAGTATAGGTAGCAGAGGCAATTCCGCTGTTGTCCATACCGGTTTTTGTGGCAATGGCTTTAATGGTAGTAGTAGTAGAAACTTGGATTGCAGTTGAGTAAACGGGTGAAGTTATGGTGGGGTCGGTTCCATCGGTAGTATAATGGATAACCGCATCTTCGGTAGCGCAAGAAAGCGTAACGCTCACGGTGTTAATGTAGTTTCCTCCTGCGGGGTTGAAAGTGGGGGTGGCAACGGTATTGGATGATCCGTAATTGGTTATACAAATGTTATCAATGTTTACTGAAGTAGATCCTGTTTGAGAATTTTTAGTAATTCTAATGCGAACAGGTTCGGGAATATCTACATCAAAAGAGGCTTCGTGCATGATGTTTCCGCCCGCAATCCAACCGGGAACTGTAATGCTACTTCCTACGTTTGTCCAGGTTACGCCTTGATTGGTTGAATATTGAAGATTTATAATACCCCCACTATGAGAACTGTAAGAAGCGTAATGAAATGAAACCGTTCCTATTCCATTAGGGTTGTCAAAAAGCATTTCAACTCTGTTTGTATTACTTAAAGTATCTGCAGTACTATTACCTCTCAAACGAACGGCACGGGTATCAAAGCGTCTATCATTATCATCCATTGATGTATAGCCATATATTCTCCATTGACCTGTTGCCAATGTTACGGTAGCGCCTCCATAAGCCCCGTTTCCTGTCATAACTTCAAAATCTTCGAGCATATCACATTCCCCCGATTCAAAAATCTTAATTGAAAATACAGCGGAAGCGATTGCGCTATTATCATAATTTTCTTTTACTCCAATTGCTTTTATTGTGTAATTTCCTGTTGCATTCAAATCTATGGGTGTAGTATAAAGAGTTGATGAAGGAGTGGGGTCATCACCGTTTATGGTATAATAAATAGCAGCATCTTCAGTAGCACAAGCAAGTGTAACGGTTTTGGGTGAGGTAGAAAGAACGCCGTTTGGAGTAAATGTGGGGGTAGCCACCATGGGTAAAGCCTCTCCATAAGAACTCCATTTAAAATTATCAATACAGGTTTGGGCATTGGTTGTTCCGTTTCCTTGTAGTTCAATTCTTACGGTAAAACTTCCTGATATGTTCAAATCTGAAACTTCTAATGTTCTCAAATCTGCATCTCCTCCACAATTCACGCCACTCCCTACTAATACATTGTTGATATAAACTTCAACAATTCTTTGTGCAGTAGAGGTATATGCGCGTTTATAATCTAATGAAAACCCTGATATACCTCCGATAATGGTTGCTTGAATGTAAGAACTGGGATGTCTTAAAACAGGGGTTACACTTTCAATGGTGTAAGGAGGGTTTTGTTTATTCCCATCTTGACAATTAACCCACGACCATTCATAGCCCGTTGAACCTGTTTGAGCATTATCGTTATAAGAACTACTTCCTGCTAAAATGGTTAAGGTGTTAAAGGTTTCGTGGTTAAGGGAAGAGGTATTACTTCCAAAAAACTCAAATTTTGGGGCTCTGTAATTTCCATAAGCTGAAGAATACCAAACAAAAGCATATTGCGCGTTTTCAATAATTGAAAGGGCTGTAAAAGTAACTAAATTTGTTCCGGGATTTGGTTTTACGCCATCCAAAATAGTATAAGTTGCGCCATTATTGGTAGAATATAAACACCACATACTTGTAACACTGCCTGCTGTTGCAGTTGCTTGTACATTTATATATTCAATATTTGCAATATCGTTCATTCCTGCTATGGCATAGTAACCGGTAGCATTTTCACTAATTCCAAGTGCTGCAGCAATGGCAGCTCCGCGTCCGTTTAAACCCTTGTCTAATCCTGTAAGATTATCATAGTTGTTAGCATTATTAGTTCCTATCCATACGGCAGAAGCACTTTGACAACTTCCCACACTAATATACCATTCAACGCCATTAACAGTTCCAGATTTTGGAGCATAAGTGTTAACAGCCCCAAATGCAGAATTTTGAGCATTTAAGTCTAAAAGATACAGTTGATCGCTTGCCACGGCATTACTTACCATTGCTCCCATCATCAAAAAAGACAGGGTGAGGATTTTAAAAGAAGAAATTTTTTTCATAAAACTATAATTTATTGATTATTAAATATTCATAAATAAGGCGACAAATATAGATTATTTATTAATAAATGAAGATAAAATTTGGTTAAATTTTTTTTGCTAATCGTATTGTCTTAAAAAATAACAATATTTCATTAATCTATAATCATAAAAAAAATTATACTTTCGCCAAGTTTTACAAAAGATCGTGAAACAATGTTTATTTACACATTATCAATATTTTATATAATAAATAACATCTAAGTATGAGCAAACAAGTTTTAGAAAAAGAGAGTGTGGTGGTAAAATTTGTGGGTGATTCCGGAGATGGAATGCAATTAACGGGGACATTGTTCTCCGATACCGCCGCTTTAGCGGGCAACGATATTGCAACTTTTCCTGATTATCCTGCTGAGATTCGAGCTCCACACAACACCATCGCCGGAGTTTCCGGCTTTCAAGTACACATCGGGAAAGAAACCCGTATTATTGGTGACAAATGCGATGTGTTAGTTGCCATGAACCCCGCCTCATTAAAAGCCAATTTAAAATGGGTAGATAAGGGTGCTACCATCATCACCGACTGCGATGCCTACGATGAAAAAGCATTGGAAAAAGCAGGCTACCCCTCCAATCCATTAACCGATGGATCTTTAAGTTCTTATCGCGTTATTTCCCCAAATATTACAACGTTAGCGAAAGAGATCGCCATCGCAAACGGATTAGACCCCAAATCTGCCGAAAGAACGAAAAATATGTTCTGCCTCGGAATGGTATATTATGTTTTTAATTTCGACCTGAATACTCCCTATAAATTGGTGGACAAACGTTTTGAGGGAAAAGTAAAAATTGCGGAAGCAAACAAAAAAGTGTTACAGGCAGGTTATAATTTTGCCGAAACGATGGAAGAATTTGCTTCCACATTTCAAATATCAAACGTAAAATTAGAAAAAGGAAAATATAGAAATATAACCGGTAATGAAGCAACGGCATGGGGACTGCTCGCCGCTTCCGAAAAGTCGGGAAGAGATCTATTTTTAGGATCTTATCCTATTACGCCCGCTACGGAAATATTGATTGAATTGGCAAAACATAAATCGCTTGGTGCGCAAGTGTTTCAGGCGGAAGATGAAATTGCAGGCATCTGCTCTGCCATCGGCGCTTCTTTTGCCGGCGCAATGGCATGTACAACTACATCAGGACCCGGTTTATCGCTAAAAACCGAAGCCATCGGATTGGCAGTGATGACCGAGTTACCCTTAGTTATTGTAGATGTGCAACGTGCAGGTCCCTCAACGGGAATGCCCACCAAATCGGAACAATCCGACTTAAATATAGCGTTATTCGGAAGAAACGGTGAAGCGCCCTGTATCATTATGGCAGCAGCATCACCCAGCGATTGTTTCTATAAAGCCTACTATGCCGCTAAATTGGCAATGGAAAATATGACGCCGGTAATCTTTTTGTCCGATGGAAACACAGGACAGGGCAGCGAATTATTCCGTATTCCCAAAATGGAAGATTTGCCGCCTATTAACCCACCCTATGCCAAAAAGAATGATCCTGAATTTAAACCATACCGCCGCGACCCTGAAACATTGGTGCGTCAGTGGGCTATACCGGGAACTGACGGGTTGCGCCATCGCATTGGAGGATTGGAAAAAACCGATATTGACGGCTTGGTTTCCACCGACCCGAACAACCACGCCAAAATGGTAGAGTTTCGCCGTGAAAAAGTGATACGCTTAGCAAAACGTCTCCCCAAACAAAATGTATATGGCAATGTGAACGCAGATACTTTAGTAGTAAGTTGGGGCGGAACAAAAGGCGCTGTTTATACCGCCTGTAAAGAAGTTAATGCTTCAGGAAAATCAGTAGCTCACGCACATTTCTCGCAAATTATGCCACTACCGGAAAATACAGGAAAAATATTTGCTAAATACAAAAAAATTCTTGTTTGCGAATTAAATTCCGGTCAGTTTGCCAACTATTTAAGAATGAGTTATCCCGAATTTAAGTATGAACAATACAACAAAGTGCAAGGATTGCCATTTACCGTTCAAGAATTGGTAGGCGCTATTAACAACGTAATTAATAACAAAAAATAAAAGGAGGTATATTATGGGTTATAAAACAATGGAAAGGTCAATAATGCCTTTAACACAACAAGATTTTGCAAGTGATCAAATGGTGAAATGGTGCCCCGGCTGCGGAGACCACGCTATTTTAAATGCAGTAGCCAAAGTGTTTCCAGAAATCGGCTATAAAAAGGAAAATTACTGTATTGTTTCAGGAATCGGGTGTTCCTCCCGTTTTCCGTATTATGTGAACACCTACGGGTTTCACAGTATTCACGGACGAGCCAATGCAGTTGCCACAGGCGTAAGCATCGCCAATAAAAAACTCAGCGTATGGGTTGCCACCGGAGACGGAGACTCACTCGCCATTGGAGGAAATCACTTTATTCATGTAATTCGTAGAAACTTAGATATCAATATCATGTTGTTCAATAATAAAATCTACGGATTAACCAAAGGACAATACTCGCCAACATCCGACTTGGGCGCAGTAACAAAAACTTCCCCTTATGGAACTATTGAGCAACCGTTTCAAGTGGGTGAATTGGTAATTGGCGCACAAGGTACTTTCTTTGCCCGCGCTATTGACACCAATCCAAAATTTATTACCGAAGTGATGCTTGAAGCCGCAAAACACGACGGAACATCGGTGGTAGAATTGTTGCAAAATTGCGTTATTTTTAATGATGGAACACATCAATTGCTTACAAATAAAGAAACAAAAGATGAGTACCAACTCATTCTTCGTCACGGTGAAAAGATGATCTTTGGAAAAAATAAAGACAAAGGAATAAGAATGCGCAGAAACGGATTAGAAGTAGTGAAAATTGGACCGAATGGTGAGGGAATGGAAAAAGTTTTAATTCACGACATGTACAACCCAAATCCTGGTGTGCATCTCATGCTTGCTAAAATGTCTCCACCTTACTTTCCTATTGCGCTTGGCGTAATTCGCTCTGCCGATTTTCCAACCTATAACCAACTCCTGCAAGCGCAAATTGACGAAAGTAAAATGAAAAGCAAGATCAGATGTGTAGATGATGTGTTGAATAGCGGGGATACATGGGAGATTGAGTAAAAAAAGATTAATCTTCCTCTTTGTTTTCTTCTTCGTATTTCTTAATGATTTCGTTTTGAACATCAGCAGGAACTTGTTGGTATTCTGCAAATTTCATACCATAAGAGGCGCGTCCAGAGGTGAGTGAGCTTAATGTAGTAGAGTATTTGTTCATTTCCGCTAATGGAACTTTGGCACGAATATTTTGGAATGCGCCGTCGCTATCCATTCCCATAACTACTCCGCGGCGACCTTGTAAATCGGTCATCACATCGCCCATTCTTTCTGAGGGTACAAAAATTTCCACATCGTAAATCGGTTCCAAAATTTTAGGACCTGCATTTTTGAACGCTTCTCTGAAAGCGTTACGTCCAGCTAATTTAAACGCCATTTCGTTGGAATCCACAGGGTGCATTTTACCATCGAAAATATTGAGAACAATATCGCGGGCATAAGATCCTGTGAGCGGTCCCTCTTCCATTTTTTCGTTAACTCCTTTTAAGATAGCGGGCATAAATCGTGCGTCAATGGCTCCCCCCACAATACAGTTGTTAAACACTAATTTGCCTCCCCATGCCAAGTCGTAAGTATCTTGTCCCCGTACAGGATATTTGCTTTGGTTGGGCATACCTTCATAATAAGGCTCAATAAGCATCCATACTTCGCCGAACTGTCCGGCGCCACCAGATTGTTTTTTATGGCGGTACATTGCCTCAGCAGATTTTGTGATAGTTTCACGATATGGGATTTTTGGCGGATAAAACTCAATCTCAATTTTGCTCAATTTTTCAATCATCCATTTAATTAGATTCAAGTGTTGTTCGCCTTGACCTGAAATTATTACCTGTTTCAATTCTTTAGACTGTTCACCCAAGAAAGTTTGGTCTGTTTTTTTGAAGTCGTTCAAAATAGCGCCCAATTTTTCGTCGTCGGCGCTATTTTTGGCACGCACGGCAGTACGGAATTTTGGTTCGGGATATTCGGTGGGGATAATTACTTCATCGCCTGATTTTACTAAGGTTTGTCCTGTTTGTGATCCTTTTAATTTGATAGTAGCCACAATATCACCGGCAACTGCTTTTTCAACTTTTTCACGATTTTTTCCGGCAATACAGAACAATTGCGACAAACGTTCTTTATTGTTTGATACAGAATTAACGACATCCATGGCTTCGGAAATTTCGCCGCCATAAATTTTCATAAAAGAGAGTTCGCCAAGATGTTGTTCTATTGCGGTTTTAAAGATGTAAGCGGTAGTTGGATCGCTTGTTTTGCAGGAAAAAGTTTTGCCTGATTCTGATTTTACGCCGGGCATCTCTTCGGGCGAGGGGACACTTGATTTTAGTATATCCATCAAGCGGGTTACGCCCTGGTCATTTTTCGCAGCGATACAAATAACAGGAAAAGTACCTCTGTTAATTATACCTGCTTTCAATCCTTGCGCCATCTCTTCTTCGGTAAGGGTTCCCTCTTCAAAGAATTTTTCCATCAGTTTTTCATCGTTTTCGGCAGCAGCTTCAATAAGGGCATTGTGCATCTCTTCTGCTTTATCTTTTTCGCTAGCGGGAATATCCTCAACAATTACTTTTCCACCGCCGGCAGGGAATTTTAAGAGTTTCATTTGCAACAAATCTATAACGGAATCAAATCCTACGCCCGCATTTACAGGATATTGAAACGGCATAACGCTACCGCCAAAATAGTTTTTCAATTGGCGTAAAGTTTCTTCAAAATTTGCTTTTTCGTGATCTAACTGATTGACAACAAAAACTACGGGAGTGTTCATTTTTTTAGTCCAGCGCCATTGAATCTCAGCGCCTACATCTACGCCGTTTTGCGCATTGATAACCATGAGGGCAGTATCTGCCACACGAAGCGCGCCGATGGTTTCTCCAATAAAGTCATCAAATCCCGGACAATCTATCATATTAATTTTACAACCTGCATATTCTGAATACATTACGGTAGAAGAAATAGATTGTTGTCTTTCCAGTTCGATCTCTCTGTAATCTGAGATTGTATTTTTATCTTCTATTGTTCCGCGTCTGCTGATTACGCCTCCGTGAAATGCCATGGCTTCTGCAATGGTAGTTTTTCCTGTTCGATTACCGCCAATTAGGGCAATATTTCTAATTTCTTTGGTTTGATAAAGTTTCATCGTTTTATTTATTTATTTGATTTATAATTTATTAATGATTTTTCTAAAATGGGCGCAAATATAAGAAAAATTGTGAATAAGGAATAAATAATCTCTAACCTGTTTTATCAACTATTTTGAAAATCTATGATAAAGCGCAAAAAAATGTTCTAAAATTGTTTCATCATATTCAATACTCTATGTATCACCACAGGAAAAGGATATTTTTCTAAATGATCTATAGAAATTGATAACCAGTTGTTTTGTAATTTCGGGAAGTAATTATTCACCAAATAAAAACGAATAGATAAATGCTGGTGAGTAAGTTTGTGTTTTACTTCTTTAATAAAAATGGGTTTAATATTACCGAATCCGGAATTTAAAAGCATTTTTTTAGTAATTATTTGATAATCTGTTTCTAATTCAATCAAAGGAAATTGATACAAATTTTTCCAAATATCGTTTTCTCTACGTTGCTCTATAATCGTTTTTTGCTCTTTTAAAAAAATAAAATAATGAAAAAAACGCTCCTTGATTTTTATTTTGTTAGATTTTATTGGTAATATGTCAATTTGGTTATGAGTAAAAGCTGTGCAATTGTTTGAGAATGGGCAAATTTCACATTTTGGATTTTTCGGCGTGCATTGTATTGCTCCTAATTCCATTAGCGCTTGATTAAAATCTCCGGGGTTTTCATTACCCATCAATTGATTGCACAACATTGTAATATTTTTCACCGTTTTGGGCTGGGAAATATCCTCATAAATTCCAAATATTCTTGTTATTACTCTTAACACATTGCCATCAACGGCAGGATAAGGGAGTTTATAAGCGATGGAAGCAATCGCAGCGGCTGTGTAGTTTCCAATCCCTTTTAATTTTCTAATTTCTACATAATTACAAGGGAAAATCCCTTTGTATTCTTGCATAATTTGCTGAGCGGCTATCTGCATATTTCGCGCCCTTGAATAGTAGCCCAAACCCTGCCAAACATGTAATACATCCTGCAACGGCGTTTCGGATAGAGATTTTACATCAGGAAACTTCTCAATAAATCTCTCATAATAATCCCATCCTTGATTGACGCGCGTTTGTTGCAAAATAATTTCAGAAACCCAAATTTTGTATGGATCTGTTTCACCGCGCCACGGTAATTGGCGTTGGTTTTCTTCAAACCAATCTAATGCAGTTTTTGAAAAAAAAGGAATTTCTTTCAATTATTGTCCTTCAATAATTTGAAAGAGTTCGTCTAATTTCGGGGTTAAGATAATTTCGATACGGCGATTTTTTGCGCGGGCTTCTCTTGTAT
>WRNX01000048.1 GCA_009776395.1 Lentimicrobiaceae bacterium | reverse complement strand
CCCCCCCCCCCATTATTCTGATAATCAGTTAGTTATGGCAATTTTTTGTAAAACAAATTTCCTGAAAATCAATAGGAAAGTAATCTATTATTTGATATTTTAAATTTTTTATTTATTTGCACACAAAATTTCATATTATGAAACCATATTTA
The DNA here is from genome assembly GCA_009776395.1 of Lentimicrobiaceae bacterium. Lineage (GTDB taxonomy): Bacteria > Bacteroidota > Bacteroidia > Bacteroidales > WCHB1-69 > WRNX01. The sequence goes on along the minus strand of WRNX01000048.1, from coordinate 9,766 downwards.
AAAATTACCTGCCTTTTACTGCTGTTTGCAGGCGCTGTTTCCCCCCTATCCGCGCAAACCTCAATCACTTCGCCTGCAAAACAGTTTCTCTTTAAAAATTATACCACCCAAAACGGACTTGTTTCTAATGAAACTTATGCCATAGCGCAGGATAAAAACGGATATATCTATATCGGCTCCTCCAGGGGATTAAGCCGCTTCGACGGCAAAACATTCTATCATAAAGCTATACCCGAAATTTATAACAACTCGGCGTATGTCAGATATTTACATACAACACCGAGTGGAAATATTATTTCAACAAGTTTTATGCAAGGTGTATTTGTTCAGCAGGATGATGGACAATTTAATCAATATTTGCAGAATGGACGCGTATCTATTGGCACTAACATAGCTAACTATTTGAAAACATGCCCAGACAGTAGCATTTTGGTCTGCGAATCATTTCAACTTTTTCACCTGAAAGATGATTCACTATCCACAATCTACCGAAGTAAAGGGATACATGGAATGTTTACTGCGGCAGATGTGGATAAGGATAACAACATCTGGTTTGGCGGTACTATTGGTTTAGGAATTTTACAACTGATAGATTCAGTGTATGAACCCCTCTTTTTACCAGAATTTGAAGATTGGGGCATCGTTGATATTCTTTTTGATAAAGAAGGAACATTGCATGTCGCTACAAATGACGGCTATTTCAGAATAAAATGGGAACAACCCTATACCTGGGATGAAAATTATAGTATTGAAGAACCATTTCCCGAATTAGAAGAACTATTCATAAACTCTATTTATTTAGATCAAGAAGAAAACATTTGGATAAACACCAGTACTTACGGATGTTTTAAAACAAAGGGAAACAGCATTATACTTCATCTTACTAAAGAAAACGGATTATTGTCATCAAATATTCAGCGTATGATTCAAGATAGGGAAGGAAATTACTGGTTTGTTACCGATAATGGCGTAAGTATGATTGATTATTTTGATAATTACGTACTCGCAATAGACGGTAAACTGTTTGATGAGGCGAGAGATTTTGTAGCGGATACATATAATAGAATCTGGTTAAGCGGGCTCAAAAATATTTGGATATTTCAAGATGAAAAGTTGATACCCATTAATTTAAAAGGAACTCCCATATACATGCAAGGAATTTATGATTTGAAAATATACGATTCTCAATTGTGGATTGTATGCAGACTGGGGGTTTATAAAATGCCCATAACAAAAACGATGCCGGATTTGAGAAAACTCGAAAAAGTGGTTCATTATTCAACCAAGAATATTGGAGATTTCGATAATCTTGCAAAAGATGGAACAGAATTATGGGCATTTTCACAGAATAAAATATATAAATATATGAACAACAGGTTTATTCCCGTTAAATTTAACCATTCCGATTCCGCCTATCTGAAACCCTCAACAATGGTTCGCGATAAGTATGGATACTACTGGTGTGGAAACATGAACTACGGACTCTACCGAGGCACCATCTCACAACCGCAAAAAGATATGCTCTCTTTTGATATTGATAAGGTTTACAAAGGAGTTAGATCTGATACCTCTTTCGTTACCGTATGGTTAAGAGATATGTGTTTTGATAAAGCGGATAATCTCTGGATATCTGCTTTATATACAGGAGCATACAAATTAACCTTAGACACAGGCGGCGTAGTTTCCTATAAAATGTTTTCTACTGCAAACGGATTGACAAGCAATGAAATTTACAGACTTAAATGTGATGACGAAGGAAAAATCTGGATTGCTACGGTAAAAGGATACAATATTTTAACATTCGACGAAAGTGGAAACGAAACCATAGAATATACAGGTAAAAAGGAAGGAATTACAGGAATAGGAATGGATCAAATGCAAATAAATAACAAATTATTATTCCTCACTTCATACGGAGTTTTCGTATATCAAAATCAATTTTTAGATGACAAACGAAACGAAACTCCACCCAAAGTTCTTATTACCAACTTGTTGGTAAATGGAATAAGCGATCCGAAAATCTCTGCAAATACAAAAAAAATTCGCCTTACGTGCGAACAAAACAATATTACCATTGAATTTGCCGCCATCGCTTTCAGAAATGCCGATGATATTGAATACCAGTATAAATTGGAAGGCGCCGACAAGGATTGGAGTGTTTTGTCGGATAGAGGTTTTGTGGAATACGCTTCTCTGCGCTCGGGAAAATATACTTTTAAAGTAAGAGCGGTTATTGGAGAGATTACCGGAGAAGAAACAACTTTTGCTTTTCGTATCTTTCCTGCTTATTACCAAACAATCTGGTTTTATTTTCTTATATGTTGTGTAATATTTGTTTTACTCTATGCTTTTTTCAAATATCGAATGTCTCAAGTAATCAAGATGGAAAGAATGCGCACACGTATTGCTTCCGACTTGCACGATGAGATTGGCTCTACTTTAAGCAGTATTTCGTTGCTAAGCGAAATGACAAAAAATCAGGATAAAGAAGAAATATTGGTAAAAGCATTGAGTAAAATTGGCGAAAATTCCCGCGATGTACTTAATTCTATGGACGATATTATTTGGTCGGTGAATCCGCAAAACGATTCCATATCCAATCTTATCCTTCGTTTGCGCGAATACGCTATTCCTGTTTGTGAAGCCAAAAATATTAATTTTAACATGAATGTGGAAGAAGTTATCCATTCTATGAAATTGGAAATGAATGATAGAAGAAATATTTACCTTATTGTAAAAGAGGCTATTAATAATGCTGTTAAACATTCGAGATGTGAAAACCTAACCGTTACTTTTGTCATTCATCATTATTTGGAAATTTCGATTCAGGATGATGGTTGCGGCTTTGATACCACTTTGCCCACTTCACGAAACGGACTTACCAGTATGGAACGTCGGGCAAAACATTTTGGAGACGGATGGAATATAATTTCCGAAAAAGATAAAGGCACCACGATTACCCTCAAAACAAAAATCATATAAATATATGATTGCAAAGTGGTTTTATTCTCTTATTTTCGCGGCGTAATTATATTGTTATGGCTATTAAAATTTCTATCTACGAAGACAACGTTGCATTGCTTGAAAGTTTATCCTTTTTAATATTGGGAACGAATGATTTTCAACTTTGTACGGCAGCGCCCAGCGCAGTTAAAATCATTGAAAATTGCAAAAACGAATGTCCGGATGTTATCCTTATGGATATTGACATGCCCGAAATGTCGGGCATTGAAGCCACTCTGTTGGTAAAAAAAGAGTTTCCTGACGTGAATGTTATGATGTTCACTGTTTTTGAAGATAAAGATAAAATTTTTGATGCGCTTTGTGCCGGCGCTTCCGGTTATCTGTTGAAAAAAACGCCTTCATCTCAAATCATTGAAGCGATTACCGAACTTCACAACGGTGGCTCGCCTATCAGCAGCGGCATTGCCCGAAAAGTATTAGAATATTTTTCCAAACCGGAAATTTCCCAAAAATCTGACGCTTATCAACTTTCCCAACGGGAAAAAGAGATTTTAAAACGTCTTTTATTGGGCGACAGTTACAAAATGGTTGCCAACGCTTGCTGCGTAAGCATGGGAACCGTTTACAGCCACATCAACAGCATTTATAAAAAACTGCATGTTAATTCAAAATCGGAAGCGGTCATCAAAGTGATGCAGGAAAAGTTGGTGTAGATATTAGTGATTAGATATTAGATATTAGTGATTAGATATTAGTGATTAATATAGATCTACCAATAGCGCAGTCTCGCAGGGACTCCACTTTATTCCGTAGGCTGAAGCCTACGGTTAATAATAATCCCCTTCAAATTTTGAAGGGGTGTCGCCGCAAGGCGACGGGGTAGTTTATATAGATAAATTTCCATCCTACTTGATTTTGCGAAACAAAATCGGGGTAGTTTATATAAAATCTGCGTTTATCTGTCTCATCTGCGTCATCTGTGTGCTAAAAAAAATACGCGTTTACTAAAAATCTCCCTAAAAAATCATATAAATATATGATTGCAATTTGTTTTTATTTTGTTATTTTTGCGCGTTGATTTTGTTGATAAGAAGTTTGAGAACTTATAAAGAGTTTTATAGTTAGAATTTTAATGTATAATAATTAATAATATTATGAACAACGATTACAGTTTTTCTGCGGAATTGAAAAACGCGATGAATATCGCAGAATCTTATGCCAAAGATTCATTAAACGAGGCAATATCCCCCGAACATCTTATGAAAGCACTGCTGCACAAAGAAACAGGGTTGGTAGAATTTTTAGAAAATATAGATAAGGATTATTATTATATTTTAGATTGGGTAAACGCCCGCCTTAAAATGTTGCCCAAATCTTCAACCCCTTTCTATGATTTATCATTCTCTAAAACCACCTACACTGTTTTAGATGAGGCGGAAAGTATCAAGTCTAAATATGGCGCCGCGCAAATTGAGCCGCTCTATGTACTGGCTGCATTGGTTACCCCAGGCGTAGGCTTCTCTTTTGAACAACTGAAAACATTACCCCTAACAGCTGAAGAACTGTTACAAAGTAAAGAGATTAAAACGCAAATCAAAGGAACCGGTAAAACCTCTTCAACGGCTTCGGGTCATTCAGGTAAAAACTTGAACATCTATTGCATAGACAAAAACAACGACGCCATAAACGGCTACATGCCCATCATTATCGGTTTTGAAAAAGAGATGCAGGCAATTTTTGAAACGCTGGGCAAAAAAACAAAATCAAACGTATTGATAGTAGGTGAATCCGGAATTGGAAAAACCGCCCTCATTGACGCTTTCGTGCAACGGATTATAAAAGGAGAAGCCCCCGATTTTCTGAAAGACAGCACCGTTTATGAATTAGACCTGTCGGCAATATCCTCCGAAGCCAACTATAAAGGTGAAGTGGAAGACCGCGCTAAAAAAGTGCTGAAAGAGATCATGGAAATGGAAAACATTGTTCTCGTGATTGAAGGTATTGACAAAATTTTTGACAAACAAAGCATGTTGTACGGTGTTTCTACACTGTTGAAAAAAGAGTTGAACAGAAGCGCCATACGTTTAATTGCTACCACATCAGTGGAAGGATTTACAAAAAGTATTGAAACCGACAAAGAGTTTGTGCGCAAAGTAGAAAAACTCGCTATTGACGAACCATCTTTTGATATGACCTCCCGCATTGTTAAAGGCGCCAAAGTGCGCTACGAAGAACATCACAGTTTGTTGGTCTCCGATGACGTGGTAGCAGAAGCGATTCGATTGGCAAAAAGATATATGGGTGAAAGAAGTCTCCCCGATTCCGCTTTCGACCTCATTGATAAAACCCTGTCGCATATTCATACCATGAATGATATTTCGGAAAAAGAAGTGGAATTGTTATGCGAAAAATTAACCGACATTCGTAACGCCGGCAAGACTGACAGCGCTACTGCTGCATTCGATTTGCACTGGCTACACCATGAAATTTTTAACCGTCTGAGTTTCTTGCTCACCTCTCAATTGGATGATGAAGTAGATTTTGCAGGATTAAAAAGTAATGAAGAAAAAATTAAACATATAGAAACAATCTTAAAAAAGTTACAGGAACTATCCAAAAACAAACGCACTAATTTGGAAATCACCGATCTTTCGTTGGTTATTGCCCAACAAACGGGTATTCCTATCGGCAAGGTGCAAAGCAAAGAGCGCGATAAATTAGTGAATGCCGAAGCGATTCTGAAAGAGCGCGTAGTAGGACAAGATTACGCCATTAAAACGGTATTGGAAGCCATTTACGAATCGCGCTCGGGATTGAGCAAAAAAGGACAACCCATCGCTTCCGTATTTTTCCTTGGACCTACCGGAACAGGAAAAACAGAACTTACCAAAGCGTTAGCGGAGTTTCTGTTTCAAGATGAATCTGCCATTATTCGCTTTGATATGTCCGAATTTATGGAATCGCACTCGGTGGCAACCATGACCGGCGCGCCCGCCGGATACGTGGGTTACGAAGAGGGCGGACTGTTGGTAAACAAAATCCGCCAAAAACCATACTCCATAGTACTTTTCGACGAAATTGAAAAAGCGCACGCCGATGTGTTCAATATCTTTCTGCAAATTATGGATGAGGGAAGAGTACACGACAAACTAAACCGCGTGGGCGATTTCTCTAACGCACTGATAGTGTTTACCTCAAATGTGGGTAGCGATTATATTTTTAAATCGTTTGCAGAAGGTAAAATGCCTTCATCCAACGATCTAAAACAAATTATGATGGAACGAAAATTCAAACCCGAATTTTTGGGACGTCTTACCGAAATTATTCCTTTCTCGCCCATTACCGAAGAGATTGTGTTGATGATTTTCAACATTCATTTGAAAAATCTTTTAAAAACGTTGGTAGATTTGAACATTACCTTAAAGATTGATGATGAAACGAAGAAAGCGCTGGCGCTGTCAGAATTTTCACCGCAGTTGGGCGCGCGCCCCATTTTGGGAATTATCCGCAACGAAATCCGCCGCCCACTCTCTAAAATGATAATTTCCGGACAAATTAAAAACGGAACGACAGTAGAACTAAAATTTAAAAACGGAAAAACCGAATGGCTATATTAATCAATAACCGAGCTATTAACTTTACGAAAAAACATACTGTGTGCTAAAAAAATTAAAAAACCTATTCAAAAAAAAATATATTATGAGCAAAGAAAATTATTTATCCAGAATTGAAGATGAAGATTCTTCAGCAAAAATTGAGGGGTTGTCTCAAAACAAAACCCTTTATGTAGATCAGTTTACCGATGACGTTACTTTTGACAACCGCGGCTTGGCAATGGAAGAAGTAGAAGAAGAGGGACAAAAAAGAGGCGTGTATCCACGCTCTTTAAAAGAAGTTTTCGCCTACTACAAACCCAAAACCGATGTTGAGTTTAGCGGCGAAGATGGCGGAACAGTGAAAGAAACTCTATCATTTAAAGAAATGAAAGACTTTGAAATTAACAACGGTAAAGGAAATTTAGTGAACAACAGTCCGTTTTTAAGCAACTTAAAAAGCAGTAAAGAAAACTGCGAAAATGTGCAAAAACAGATTGAGAAAAACGCCAGATTGAGAGACATCTTAAAAGATGCCGGCTCAAGAAACGAATTGAAAGCAATGTTAGAATCACTTTTAACAGAGTTAAACGAATCAAATAAGTAATTAATATTTTAATAATTAGAGTTATGGCTGAAAGTAAATTACAACAACAAGAAAGTGTTCAACCTCAGGAGCAGGTGAAACAACCCGCAAAACCCCTATCCGAATTGTTATCAAAACATGGCGGTTTTAAAGCGCTTGCCGCATTTATGCCCGACGCTGCCGATTTAGATCCGGATAATAGAGCCTCTAAAATGATGTTCTTAACTGAAAATCAATTCAAATCAAAACGCGAAAGATTGGCAACAGATATTAAAACATGGTTGGAAATTTTAAACGAAGAAAAAAATTCCGCCTCCGAGTATGTTGATCTGTGCGAAAAAAAGAGAGACAAGTATCAAGACCTGTTGAAAGCCAATCTGCAAAAAGCCGCTTTGAAAGCAAAAAGATTAGAAACTACCTATCGTTCTTTAGATTCTTTCTTTAAAAATTCCGGCGCTGAAAAAATTCTCAATCTACGTATTATGAATGTAGAAAAATTTAATGACAACGGCGAAACAGACGAACTGCAAAATAGTGATGCAGAAAGTTTTAAAGAGATTAAAAGCCTCTTGTACAACGCTTATGGAAGATTGAGTTTGAAAGATAACTATAGTTTGGTAACCCTCCCCGGTAATGTATTTAAAGACAAACAAGTGCGCGATATGTGGGCAAGATTGGCTTACGAATATAAAGTGTTGGTATTGACCGACTCTGCCGATTGCAGAGATTATGAAATTTTGCACGAACAAACCGAAAACTATAAAGATAGCGATAAAGAGTTGCAAAACTTGGTAGTAACCGCCAACTGGTTGGTGGGTCGTCCAACTGAAGCGATTGCAGGGGAACAGAATCCATTGTATATTCCGCCCTCAAGCGCGTTGGCAGGAAAACTTTACAATCCCGATCTTCCAATGTCTCAGGGCGCTGCCGGAGAAAAATTCGGAACCTTGAACGAAATTAAAGGCGCACACCTGAATTTGATGAAAGAAGAGATTACAGGATTGTGGGACAATCAAGTTGTTCCTATGGCATTCTCTGAAGGAAGGGTAATGGCTTACAACAACACCAACCTCTATACCGGCGATAATACTGCGCTGAAAGAGTACCCCATTGTTAGAGTTTTTGACTGGGTGAAGAAAAATTTGATGCACTATGTACATAAAATTGCCCTTGAAAATTGGGACCCCTACAATTCACCGGATAAATTAAAGAAAACCATTCAAGATTTCTTAAACGATTATAAAGGACATGGAAAACTCTTCTCCGATTACACTATTGGCGAGCCATTTCAAGATCCAAAAACCAAAGAAGTAAAAATTGATATTGACATCATTCCTTACTTTGCCGCCAAAAACTTTACCATTAAATTGTCGGCTGACAGAAACAGTAAAAAATGCGATACCACAGAAAAATAATTAATTACGAATTAAACATTAACAATTAACCATTAACCATTAATCATTAACAATTAAACATTATCATTATGGCAACAACACCTGTAACATTAAAAATTGACGGTTTTGCAGACCGCGAAGTAGCCGCTGTTACTTATTCATTCAATCAAACAGTGGACAAAGAAAACCAACCCGCAGGGATTCCTCGTGGCGGAAAAATTGACATTCGCGTGAAAGCGCTGAATGACGGCAACGTAGATCTTCTAAAATGGATGACCAGCAAAAGTTTGGCTAAAAAAGGCTCTATCGTATTTATGGTTTCTTCCGACACCGACAAAAAGATGAAATCTATTGAATTTGAAGGCGCTTATTGTATCAACTTTACAGAACACTGGGAAGATGTACAACCCGACCAAAAAGACAAATCGTTAGCTCATTGGGAAGAGATTGAGATCTCTTGCAAAAAAATTAAAAACGGACCAATCACGTATGAAAATGATTGGAAATAATTATGGCTCACGATGCAAAACTAAAAATTGAGGGCAAAGAGTATAAAGTAATTGAATGCGATTACGAATTTGTTCAATCAATTAAAGAGAATGGACAGCCCGCCGGTTACACTACCGGCGGGATCATCCATATTACAGTGGCGTCGCCGGACGACAACGATACTTTTCTACATACCTGGATGGAAAGTTCTATTGACCACATAGATGGAGAGATTAATTTTGTTGTAGTGGATACGAACGCGCCCTCCAAAAAAACAGTAAAATTTAAACGCGCCTATTGTATTGGCTTGCACGAATTTATTAATACACAAAGCGTAATGCAGATGACAACAAAAATTACCATTAGCGCAGCTGAAATTACATTCGGAAACTCCGGAAACGAAGTAACTTTCGAAAATTACTGAATTTAATAATCATTAATCACCATTCTCAACTCTCAACTCTAATCATCACCCACCGTACCACGCCTCCTGACTTTGACGGTCTTCTCCTTTTTGCACTGCAAATGGCAGTTGATTAATAGCGAGTTATCGTTTATTAATTTTCAACTTGGTTTGTAGTGAATTTGGCTTAATATTTTGATTTTCATATTATTATATTGATTTTTTGTGTATTTTTACCGCATGTTTATAAGAACCATAGAAAGAGACAACGGCAAGGTAACGATTATCATCGTTGAAAGTGTGCGCGACGGAAACAAAGTAAAACATAAGACCGTTC
>WRNX01000047.1 GCA_009776395.1 Lentimicrobiaceae bacterium | reverse complement strand
ACATTATAGTTGGGGTTGTGGCGGAAAAAAGTGTTAAAGTTGTGAAAGTCGCGACCAGCCGCGCCGATAATAATGACATTTTTTTTCATAATGTTCTGATTTTAAGGATTTTTATAATAATTATTAATGAATATCAAAAGTTTGCAAATATAGAATTTTTATTTGCAAACAGATAATTCTGTTTTTTCAAAAAACTTAACAAAGATTTTCAGAAAAACTTAACAAAAATTTGAGTATATATTTCATACCAATAAAAATACTATTTTCGTGCCGTTTTAAAAATATCAAAAAAACATCTAAATTCAACAAAATTAATAATATCAAAACATTAAAACTATGGCATTTAAAGGAACACTATTGATTAACACCGAACGTTGCAAAGGTTGCGGTGTTTGTACTACAGGCTGTCCAAACAATTGTATCGCGCTATCAAAAAATGTAAACAAAAAAGGGTACAATTATATGGAATTAATTAATGAAGATGATTGCATAGGGTGCGCTAACTGCGCGGTAATTTGCCCCGACGCTATTATCGAAGTATATCGCACTAAAATTTGAGAATCATGAAAAATAGATTATTTCGTTTTTTTACTTACAAGTTACAAGTTACAGGTTACGAGTTACGAGTTACGAGTTACTTACGTTGTATCAACACATCAACACAACATCACATCATTTCGGCAATATTGCTTTTTTGCTTTGCCATAAGCAGTATTTATGCGGCACCTTTAAAAGAGATCCCCATGACATTACTTCAACCCAATGGAGATACTTTGCATTGCTTGGCTTCTGGGGATGAGTTTTTTAATTATCTGCATGATGAAAATGGATTTACTATCATTCAAAATCATCAAGGATATTATATGTATGCTACTTATGATGGGGATAAAATAGTTCCGTCTCAGTATATAGCGGGAACTGTTGATCCTGTAAAAATTGGACTACAACCCAATGTCCTTATTTCTAATAAAGAATACCAGAAAAGAAGAGCGGAATGGTTCAATTTTAAAGATATTCCACGACTTAGATCTCCTGAAAGAAATCATGGTAAAATGAATAATTTGGTAGTTTTTATAAGATTTTCGGATGAAGCAGATATAAAAACCTCTTTTGAAAAAGTGGACAATATGTTTAATAATCAAACCGAAGGTTTTAATTCAATGAGTAACTATTTTCACACTACTTCTTACGGGCAATTTAACATATCTTCCTCTTTTTACCCTGAATCTGAGGAAGATCAAATTTTATCATATCAAGACGACCACCCAAGAAGTTATTACCAACCTTATAATGATTCAACCAATACAAATGGCTATCCAGATGGAGATCATAGTGTGGAACGTAATGAACGGGAACATGAATTGTTGCGTAAAGCAGTAGCGTATATTGCAGATTTAGTTCCTGCAGATTTAGATATTGATTATAACAATGACGGATATGTGGATAATGTTTGCTTCGTTGTAAAAGGAGATGTAGGTGCTTGGGCAACTTTACTTTGGCCCCATCGTTGGTCTTTATATTCAACTGAGGCTTTTATTCACGGTAAAAGAGTTTGGGATTACAACTTTATGTTGGAAGGCGCATCTAATTATTTTAATACTTCTGTATTATCTCATGAAATGCAGCATTCTTTAAGTTATCCCGATTTATATCATTACTCTTATACAGGTCCAACTCCCTGTGGCAGCTGGGATATTATGGAACAAAACCATATTCCAACCCCGCAACAATCGGGAGCCTATATGAAATGGAAATACGGTAATTGGTTACCCGAACCTACAGAAATTCCACCCGGAAAATTTTCAATTAATTCTGTAGGTAGTGGTTTGGGATTTGTAAGTTACAAAATTTCTACCGAAGATCCTAACCAATTTTTTGTTTTAGAATGTAGAAATTCAAGTGATCAATGTGAAAACTTTGGATATGGAAATGTGAATGGTTTGTTAATATATCGAATTAATACCAACTGGGATGGTAACGCAAGTTATAGTAATACTGATGATAATGGTGAAATAATTTATGATGAGGTCTATATTTTTAGACCCTACGGCAATACACCTGATCAAGAGGGGAGTATGAAACAAGCGCATTTTGGACCCACAGGAAGAACCATTTTTAATGCAAACTCAAACCCAAGACCATTTCTAACAGATGGAACTTACGTTACAGACCTCTCTATTACAAACATAACAGTAAATGGAAGCAAAATCTCTTTCACTTGTAATGAAGGAACAACTCAGTATGTGTCTGTGGCTTTTCTCCCTAATGACGCGGAAGGTAAAATGTTGCCGCAAATGTTTGAAGCCGGTGTTCCGCAAAAATTACAACCCAATAGTTTTACTTTAGATGGTAGATACTTTAAAGGATGGGCGATTGAACCGGAAGGAGAAGTGGTATATGCTAATAATGAAATCATTACAATTGATGAAGATATTGTTCTTTATCCAATTTTTTATCCTCTGGGAATTAACGAAATATATAAAACATCTTGTTTATTCACTATTCAACCCAATCCTGCCGATAATTATGTGGAAATAATAGTATCAGATGATATACCGGTTATCGAAACAACCGCACATATTTTTGATCTCTATGGAAAAAAAATATCATCTCATCATCTCCCCCCCACATCATCTCATCACAAAATTGATATTTCAAATCTATCCAAAGGTTTTTATTTTGTTAGAATTGAAAATGAAGCAAAAAAATTAATCGTAAAATAATCAAAACAATAATTAATAAATCATTATGAAAGAACTTAGATTAATGAAAGGAAATGAAGCGATTGCCGAAGGCGCAATTCGCTGCGGCTGCGATGGCTACTTCGGCTATCCTATTACGCCGCAATCGGAAATTTTAGAACATCTCATGGCTGAAAAACCCTACGAAAAAACCGGTATGGTGGTGCTGCAAGCCGAAAGCGAAGTAGCATCCATCAATATGGTGTATGGCGGCGGCGCCGTGGGAAAAAAGGTAATGACGACCTCGTCAAGTCCGGGCGTGAGCCTGATGCAAGAGGGATTGTCTTACATCGCCGGCGCTGAAATACCCGCGCTCTGTGTGAATGTAGTTAGAGGTGGCCCCGGATTGGGAACCATCCAACCCTCGCAAGCCGACTATTTTCAAACCGTTAAAGGCGGTGGACACGGTGACTATCGCCTCATTACGTTAGCACCCGCTTCCGTACAGGAAATGTACGACTTTGTAGAACTCGGATTCGACTTGGCATTCAAGTACAGAAACCCCGTAATGATTCTTTCCGATGGTATCATTGGACAAGTAATGGAAAAAGTGGAGGTGGGCGATTACAAACCGCGCTGGACAGACGAATACATCGCTGAAACTTTTCCCTGGGCAGCCACCGGAAAACCGAAAAAAAGAGACCACAATATTGTAACTTCTTTACAATTGGAATCCGCAAAACAGGAAAAGGTAAATCTTCGTTTGCAGGCAAAATATAAAGAGTGTGAGGCAAATGAAGTGCGTTACGAAACTATTCAATGTGAAGACGCCGACTATATTTTGGTGGCTTATGGCTCCTCGGCGCGTATTTGTCAAAAAGTATTACAGTTGGCGCGCGAGGAAGGAATTAAAGTCGGACTTATTCGCCCTATTACTCTGTGGCCTTTCCCCAAACAGATTATTCACGACATCGGTATCAAAGCCAAAGGTATTTTAAGCGTAGAAATGAATGCAGGACAAATGATTGAAGATGTGATGCTGGCAGTAGAATGCAAAGTACCCGTTAAACATTACGGTCGTTTCGGCGGCATTGTGCCCACCCCAAGCGAAATATTGCAAGCATTAAAGAATTTTTAATGGGATGTTTTAAAACAGCCTCTCAACTTTAAAAAATAAAAAATAAAAAATAATATTATGACAAGAGAAGAAATCATTAAACCCGAAAATTTGGTCTATAAGAAGACCTCCGTGCTTACGGATAATGTGATGCATTATTGTCCGGGCTGCGGACACGGACTTACCCATCGTTTGATTGCAGAAGTTATTGATGAGATGGGTATTCAAGACAAAACCATTGGCGTTGCACCGGTAGGATGCGCCGTTTTGGCATACAACTACTTTGATGTGGATTGTATAGAAGCCGCACATGGACGCGCTCCTGCATTAGGAACCGCTATTAAACGACTCTACCCTGAACATTTCGTATTTACCTATCAAGGCGATGGCGACTTGGCTGCCATTGGAACGGCAGAAACTATCCACGCCTGCAACCGTGGCGAAAATTTTACCATGATTTTCGTGAATAACGGAATTTATGGCATGACCGGCGGACAGATGGCGCCCACCACCTTGAAAGATATGAAAACCTCAACATCTCCTTACGGACGCGATTTGCAAACTATGGGAAATCCTTTGAAAATTACGGAACTCATTGCCCAACTTCCCGGCGCACTCTATGTAACAAGACAAGCCGTTTATACCCCTGCGTTGGCGCGTAAATGTAAAAAAGCGATTCGTCAGGCATTCGAAAACCAAAAACTAAAACAAGGGATCTCTTTCATTGAAATCGTTTCTAATTGCAACTCCGGTTGGAAACTTTCTCCTATACAGGCTAATGAATGGTTGGAACAAAATATGTTACCTTTTTATCCACTTGGCGACCTAAAAAATAATAAATAAACATTAAAATAACAAATTATGACTGAAGAAATTATAATAGCAGGTTTTGGCGGACAAGGCGTTCTTTCTATGGGAAAGATTTTGGCTTATTCCGGTATTATGCAAAATAAAGAGGTAAGTTGGATGCCCTCTTATGGTCCTGAAATGCGCGGCGGTACTTCAAATGTTACCGTTATTATTAGTGATGAGCGGATTAGTTCCCCGTGTTTAAATCAATTCGATACGGCAATCATCCTCAATCAACCCTCCATGGATAAATTTGAAAATTCGGTAAAACCAGGCGGATTATTAATTTACGATCCCAATGGAATTACCTCACCTCCTACCCGAAAAGATATCAATATTTATCAAGTAGCGGCTGCCGAAGAAGCGGCTAAAATTGGAATCGCGAAACTTTTTAACATGATTGTACTGGGTGGTTTCTTAAAGATTAAACCTTTAGTAACCGAAGAGTTTTTGAAGAAAGGATTAGAAAAATCGTTGCCGGAAAGACATCATGGATTGATTCCCGAAAATATTAAAGCCGTTGAAATAGGAAAAGAACTTTTAAAACCGTTTCACGTTTTATAGTGCGTAAAACTGTAGATTTTCTTGTTATTGGTTCCGGTATTGCCGGTTTGAGTTTTGCCTTAAAAGCGGCAAATTTCGGAAAAGTATGTTTAGTTACCAAATCGCAGATTGATGAAACTGCAACAAAATACGCGCAGGGCGGAATTGCTGCAGTACTTTATCTACCTGATACTTACGAAAAACATATTCAAGATACGATGATTGCCGGTGATGAACTTTCTGATAGGAGTGTTGTAGAACTCACTATAAGGGAATCCACAGAGCGCGTGATGGAACTGATTGAATGGGGAGTGAATTTTGATAAAACAAAAAAAGGAAAGTTTGCCCTTGCCAAAGAGGGCGGTCATTCGGAGTATCGCGTGTTGCACCACAAAGATATGACAGGAAAAGAGATTGAACAAAAATTGATTTTAGCTGCACAACAAAACGAAAATATTGAAATATTAGAAAATCACCTTGCTGTTGAAATTATTACCCAACACCATCTTGGTATTGATGTAACGAGAAGAACACCTGATTTAACCTGTTTCGGAGCATATATTTACGATCCGAATAAAAAGAAAGTACGCACAGTATTGTCTAAAATCACAATGATGGCAACCGGTGGAATTGGAACAGTGTATGGAAATACTACCAATCCGTTAGTATGCACCGGCGATGGTATTGCAATGGTGTATCGTGCAAAAGGACATGTACGCGGCATGGAGTTTGTACAGTTTCATCCTACCTCGCTTTTTAATCCCAAAGAATCTCCCTCATTTTTGATTACAGAAGCATTACGGGGCGCGGGAGCAGTTTTGAAAGATGAAGAGGGGAATGAATTTATGCTAAAATATGATACACGAGGATCGCTCGCTCCAAGAGATATTGTGGCGCGCGCTATAGACAACGAAATGAAAATCAGTGGAAAAGAACATGTTTGGCTGGATGCTGCCAAGATTAAAAAAAATGAAATTTTTGAACATTTTCCCAATATTTATGCCAAATGTTTGAGTATTGGTATTGATATTACCAAAGATTTAATACCGGTCGTGCCGGCTGCACATTATTCCTGCGGAGGAATTATTACCAACCAATGGGGAGAAACCTCTATTCATAATCTTTACGCTTCGGGCGAATGCGCCTCAACAGGATTGCACGGCGCAAACCGATTGGCATCAAACTCGCTTTTAGAAGCGTTAGTGTTTTCTCACAGAGCGTGTTTGAAATCTGTAGAACAATTTGAAAATATTCCTTTTTGCCATGATATTCCCGAATGGGACTCATCAGGCACAGTGCTGAATGAAGAGATGGTGTTGATTACACGCTCCAAACAGGAATTGCAAGCAGTTATGTCAAGTTATGTGGGGATTGTTCGTTCCAATATTCGTTTACAAAGAGCATTAGACCGATTATTTTTATTATACAAAGAAACAGAAGAACTATACAAAAAATCTATCCTCATCCCTGAAATTTGTGAACTGCGCAACATGATAAATGTTGGATATATCATTATTCATAACGCAATGGATAGGAAAGAGAGCAGAGGATTGCACTATTCGTTAGATTATCCGGCACATAAGGATCTGCAGCAAACGGTAGAAGATAGTCTTTAATTCGTAACCGTAAAATTTAATCAATGACTTTAACAGTCCTATTAACCGTAGGTTTCAACCTACGGTTAGCTAGATCAAAACCCATTAAACTGCCAAAATAATGGCGGCAACAACAAAACAAAACCCATAATTAACAAGATACACAAAAACGGCAAAATAAACTTAATCCATTTCGTGTAAGGAATGCGCGCCATTCCAAGACAACCGATAAGTACTCCGGAAGCGGGGGTAATCATATTGGTAAATCCATCGCCAAACTGAAAAGCAAGTACGGTAAGTTGTCGAGAAATGCCAATAATATCCGAAAACTCTGCCATCATGGGAATAGTGAGTGCCGCTTTGGCAGAACCCGATGGAATGAGTATGTTTATTACACTTTGAATGAAATACATAGCACCCACCGAACCGGTTTGTCCAGCATTTGACATAGTTTGTGAAACGCCGTAAAGAATCGTATCAATAATTTTTCCATCTTCCAAAATGATGATGATGCCGCCGGCAATACCTACTACCAATGCCGCATTCATAATATCTTTACATCCTTCTAAAAACAAACGGATAATTTTATCAAACTTGATACTGAATGCAAATCCGCTTGTTAAACCCATCGCAAAAAACAATCCTGCAATTTCTCCCACATACCAACCGTATCCCAACACGCCAACTACCAATATCACAATGGTTAACCATAATAAAGATAAAATATAACTGTGCACCGATTTGTATGTAGAATAAAATCCGAAAGGGATAAAAATAGCGGCAATGATGGGAAATAAGATGATATTAAATGTACTATTACCAATGGTAATTATGCTGTAAGTAAAGGCAAAAGAACAATAGATTAACGCTAATGAAACCACACTGTAAACGAACCATGTAGCGCGGGAAGATTTTTGTTTTTCTTGAATATTTTCTGTTTCTGCAGATTTTTCTCTCCAATAAGAATCTAAATCATACATAAACGATTTTTTAGGATTTTTTTTAACACGGTGGGCGTACCAAAGTGTAAACACAATAGCGATAATGGTAAGAATAATCCAGCACAATGCACGATATTCCAAGCCGGAAAAAGTGGGCAACCCTGATAATCCCTGCGCAATTCCAATGGTAAACGGATTCAGCATAGCACCTGCAAATCCAACGTGCGCCGCCACATAACACATCAAAACACCGGTAACCGAATCGTACCCCATTGATATTGCCAACGGAACAAAAATGATAATGAAAGCGATAGTTTCTTCACTCATCCCAAATACTGCGCCAAACAAACTAAACATAATCATAATGAGCGTTATCACTATGTTATTGACCCCTATTTTCTTTAACACTTTGTTTCTTTGCAGTTTTTCGGTACTTCTTAAAAAACTGAAAATACCAATATTAATAGCGTTTGTGGCATTCAGTATCCAAAAAGCACCGCCTATCATCAAAATAAAAATAATGATATTGGAAACTTTATTAAATCCTTTAAAGAAAGCGGTAAACACTTGCCAAGTTTGAGGGGCGTTTTCGGTATATTGAAAAGAATCCGCGACCACTATGTTTCGCGTGATGCCATCAATTTCAACGGTTTTTCTTTCAAACTCACCACCCGGAACAAGCCAGGTAAAAACGGCGCACAGGATTACGAGACTGAAAACGATGGTAAAGGTGTGGGGGATTTTCATATAGTTATTAGTTATTAGTGATTAGTGATTAATTATTAGTGATTAGTGAGTGATGTTCTAAATACCTTTTAATCAATAATTCCGGCTTGTTTATTGATTTTTGCACCCACTCAAAAAGAAGTTCTTCTTTTTCTTCTTCTGAAAGACGCCAATTTATCTTTGATTTTCGTAATTTTTCAATACAAAAACTCATGATAATAGCCACTGAATTAGAGATATTGAAACTATTGGTAAATCCGTGCATGGGTATTTTTACGGTTTTATCTGCGGCACAAATCGCTTCTTGGGATAATCCTGTTAATTCAGTTCCAAAGAGAAATGCCACAGGTTTATCTAAAGGAAGTTCATCTATAAAACAACTATTGTTATCGGGAAGCGTGGCTACTATTGTATATCCTTTCGCTTTTAACTGATGAATACAGGTAAGCATCGGGTTATTTTCTTTGTAATGGTTAATGGTAAGCCATTTATCAGCGCCCATGGCAATGGCTTTATGAATTTGGAAATCATTCTCACCCTCTACAATATGAAGATCCTGTATTCCGACACATTCGCACGAGCGCATTACAGCACTTATATTTTGCGTTTGATACAAATCTTCTACAACCACCGTTAGATGTCTTGTTCTATCATCTAAAACTTTGTGTAACAAAGATTTTCTATCTTCTGTTAAAAATGTTTCTAAGTAAAGGGTAAGTGTATTTTTGAACGATGAATTCATTTTCTTGATTTAATATCAATAAAGTGCAAAAATAGCAGAAAAAATTTTATTTTCACAAACAATTATTAACCAAACTAATTTTGATACATTACCTTATTTTTTTCAACATATTTTGCTTTCTCTCTGTGTAATTTTAAAAATTTCATGTTAATTCGCAAATTAATTTTTAACCCCTAAAATAGATCTATTATGAAAAAAACATTTTTACTAACCATTTGTTTATTAATTGTTTCCTTTACTTCTTTTGCAGGAAAATTAGCAATGATTCCTGTTTCTGAAACGCAAAATTTGGAAACCCTGTTCGCAGATCATAATTTGAAAATTCATTATTATTGCGATGATTATGTACTTGCAACCGCCGAATCGCTGAGTTATGACAACGCAGTGGTATTAGATGAACACGCCTTTAAAGAGGTGGATTCTTATGCTATTGTATATTGCTACAATGATTATAAAGAGGAATATTTGGCAAAAATTGACGGAAGCGTAGAAACACTCTACTCCGGCGAACACTTTTTTATCATGAAACTCATTGGCGATGGTTTTATGCCCGCGAAAAACGACGGAACAGTGGTAATAAGAGATAGAGAAGCACAATTATGTAAATCAACTTTTGATTATCCGATAGTTACAGAACCTGATGAAAATATTCTGAATTTGATTTCACAAGTATCCACCGACAGTTTGATTGCTGTGGTTCAACATCTGCAAGATTATGTAACAAGAGATTGCCAACATACCAATATTG
>WRNX01000046.1 GCA_009776395.1 Lentimicrobiaceae bacterium | reverse complement strand
GATATTGAAGGAAATCCTTACAAAGTAACCAAATTAGAAGGTTTGTGCTGGACAGAAAACTTGAAAAGTAAAAATTACAACGATGGCACTACCCCTATCCCTTTTGCCCAATCTTACAAAAATATACCACAAAACGAGATAGATTTTGGATTACTCTATACCTACGAATCGGCGATGGCTGTAGGGGTAGAGCACGCTCTACCCCTACAGGGTATTTGTCCCGATGGGTGGCGTTTGCCCACCGCCGCCGAATGGAAACTGTTACAAATCTACGATGCTAACGACCTGAATAATACTACTTTTTGGCTAAAACCCAACAGTTATATCAACACTACCGACTTTGATGTGCGCGGTGCAGGATTTTACAACAGCACAACAGGCAGATTTGAAATGATATATGCTTACGCTGCCTTTTGGAGTGCTGATGCAGGTAGCACCACCGCCACCGCCGCCGCCATAAAATATCATTGCGACGAAATAGAAATAGTAGAGATAACGAAAGCGGACGCCTTGAGCGTAAGGTGCGTGATGAAGAACTAGTGATTAGTGATTAGTGAATTTATTGCAGGTGATATTTTAGCCTAAAAATTAGAAAAACAAACTAAATTTTCTATAAAACTATATTTTTGCCGCACTATATTCAATTAAAAATTAAAAGATTTCCTCCCACTAATCACTATGTCTATCCTCATTTTCTCTCTATTGTCTGTTTACACCATTATCCTCTTTTTTGTGTCGTGGTTAACCTCACGGAAGGCAAATAATGATACTTATTTTCGTGGAAACAGGAAATCGCCATGGTTTGTAGTGGCTTATGGCATGATTGGCGCTTCGTTGTCAGGGGTAACTTTTATGTCGGTACCCGGCGATGTGGTGAATACTCAATTTACTTATTATGCGGTTGTACTCGGTTATATTCTTGGCTATCTATCCATTGCATATATTTTACTACCACTTTATTATAAACTGAATGTAACCTCTATTTATCAGTTTCTCGGCACACGTTTTGGAATTGAAGGACATAAAACAGGTTCGATATTATTTATTATCTCACGCTTAATTGGCTCAGCATTAAGAATGTATTTAGTAATTTTTGTGTTGCAAATATTTCTGTTCGATAGTTGGGGAATTCCAATATGGGCAACCTCAATTTTGATGATTTTAACTATTTTTTTATATACTTTTAAGGGTGGAATTAAAACGGTGGTGTGGACAGACACGCTGCAAACTACTTTCTTTTTGGTGGCGCTGGGCGCAACTATCTATATTATTTTCAAAGATATTAACCTGTCGTTTACCGATGTTTTTTCTACATTGCAAAATTCCGGTTATACAAAAGTATTTGTAACGGATTGGAAAGCGCATAACTATTTTTTAAAACATATTTTTGGTGGAATGTTTATTACTATTGCCATGACAGGTTTGGACCAAGATATGATGCAGAAAAACCTGACTTGCAAAACGCTGAAAGATGCTCAACGCAATATGATGTCTTTTACAGGTATATTATTGGTTGTGAATGCGTTTTTTTTGTTATTGGGCGGATTACTTTTGGTGTATGCGCAACAAAAAGGAATTAATCTTTTAGCACTGAAAAGCGACCAGATTTATCCCTTTCTTGCTATTAATAATCTGGGTATTGTGGCGGCTGTTTTTTTTGTTATCGGGTTAATTGCAGCGGGATACTCCAGCGCAGACGGCACTTTTGCAGCCCTTACTACAAGTTTTTGTTTCGATATTTTGAATATGGAAAAATGGACTACGTCCGAAAAACAACGAACACTCATTAGAAGATTAACTCATATTCTGATGTCTTTTTTATTTTTGGGCATAATCCTCATTTTTAGCAATTTTCATAACGACGCTTTGATTCGCATTATTTTTATGATTGCGGGTTATACCTACGGACCTATTTTAGGATTGTTTGCTTTCGGAATATTTACAAAAAGAGAAATAAAACATCGTTATTTAATTCCTGTTTTTGCCGTATTAATGCCGGTAATTGTGTTTTTCCTTTCCAAAAATTCTGCTATTTTATTTGGAGGTTATAAATTTGGGTTTGAACTACTAATTGTTAATGGAATATTGATGTTTTTGGGGTTGATAGCGGCATCTGTTCCGAAAATCAAAACTAAATGATGATCATGAGGTTATTTTCAATTACGCTCAACGGGAACATCTGTTCATTGTTCATTATTCATTCCTCACATTCGCTCCTTCTCTTACCTGCATCAATCCCGTAACCATAATCGTATCGCCTGCCTGCAATCCGGTAATTACTTCCACCTGATTGTTGCTTCTAAAACCTGTAGTAATGGCTTGTGACCATGCTTGTCCATTAGAAATAATCCACACTTTTTTACCTTCCATCTCTTGCACTATTGCTTCTGAAGGAATTAACAACACTTCTTCCGACTGGTCAATAATGAGATTTACTCGGGCAAACATACCGGCTAACATTTTTTTGTTAGAGTTGTTGTAAAGACCTCTTACGGTAATAGTTCTGGTAGCAATATCCACTTTGGGATCAACGGCGTAAACAGTGGCTTCAAACTCATTGGACGAGACTTCCGTGCGAAACTTAATTTTATTTCCCGTAAAACAAATGGATGCATATTTTTCGGGAATCGCAAACTCCAATTTCAATTTGTTGTGGTCTATTAATCTTGCTATAATAGTGTTAAGTTGTAAATAACTACCCAAACTAATGCCACGAAAACCGATTGTTCCGGCAAATGGCGCTCTGATTTCCGTTTTTGATATTTTTGTTTTTAACAGGTCAATATCGGTTTGTAAGATATTATAATCGGTTTGCACTTGGTCGAACTCTTCGCGGCTCACGGCATCTTTCTCTAATAAAATTCTTTGGCGGTTCAATCGTTCTCCGGTGAGTGCTAATTGATACTCGGCGCGTCTTAACTGGGCTTGAAGTTCGGCATCATCTACTTTGAGCAACAATTGCCCATTGGAAACAGAAGTTCCTTCATCAAAAAAGATACCTACCACTTTACCGGCGGCTTCACTAATCAGTTCAACTTCTTCGTTGGGTAATAACGTTCCCACAGCGGTAATTCCATTACTAAGCAAGGTGGGTTCAAGCACATACAATTTTGCTGAGATAACGCCTCCACCTTTGGCTCTTTGTTCTTCAGCAGTTTGTTCTTTATTGGAAAAGAAAAATTTATATCCCACAAAAGCGAGTATTGCTAAAATGGGAAGCGAGATGTAGATAATTTTTTTTATGTTCATAAAGGATATTATTTTAGTTTTCCGCTTAACAATTGCAAACCTATTTCCGACACTTTTGCTTGATAAGATGCGTTCATTAAACGTTTTACAGCTTCAATATAGGCGCGTTGAAACTCTCTAAACTCTACGCCGGACAGCGTACCGATGCGATATTTTTCAATAGCAATATCAACTGTTTCAGAGGTGATTTCAACGTTTTCCATTTCAAAATTTAGTAAGGTATGGTTGTTTTTATACACATTATAAAGTTCTGCCAAAGCGCTCAATACATTAAGTTCAATATCTTTATATTGTAATTCAGCGTTTTGCAATTCGTACTTGGCAATTTTATTGTTGCGCATATTTTCCATGCGGCTAAAAATAGGGATCCGCGCCGTAAATCCCCAGTAAAACCCATGCGATTGATTTAATATAGTAATAGAGGTTGGATTGTTGGTATAATTAAATTGATACCCTGTAGAAAAATCAATAGTAGGGAAGAATTGCGACAAACTGTTTTTGAGATCCAATTCCGATAATTTTATTCCTTTTTGGTAGATGAGTAACGATGTATTGTTATACAAAGCGCTGTCCACTATTTCATTATAGTTGAAAAGGGGCAATAGAACTAACGTATCCGGCACATAATTTTCTTTCAATAATTCGCTATTCATCAACTTGTTTAAAGAGATATACGCATTGGTAAGCGCTTGTTGTTGCAGCATGAGTTGGGAGTTGTCAGCATTCAGGTCAATTTTACTTTGGCGGTATTCTAAACCGGAAATGGCGCCAATTTGATATTTACTATTTGCAATATTAAATCGTTGTGTAGAAATATCCACAATATTTTCGGAGGCTTCCAACAGTTTGGTTTGTACCCACACATTGAAATAAGCGGCGCTCACATTAGCAATCAGTTGCTCTATTTCCATCACGGTTTGCAATGTGCTGATATCTAACAGCGCTTTGTTTTTAGAATGGGTAAAAAACATGGATAGTCCGTCGAAAATGCGCCAGTTTACATTTATGCTTGCGCCCACATTTAAAGAATTGGCATTAGAAAATGAGTTTTCCGTAATTTCGTTATCTCTCATATTTTTCGTAATTCCGTTATTGTAATTGCTTCTTTGATTGGCATCTCCGTAAATAGCGGGCAGAAATACGTAGTAACTTTTTAAATTTGCGCGACTAATGTTTTCTGAGTTTTTGGCGATTTGAATGCCGTAGTTCATTTCTATGGCTTTTTGAACGCAATCGTCCAAGGTTAAAATTTGCGCCTTTACGGTTTCAAGAGAAAATACAATAAACAAAAGGCACAACAGTTTATATTTCATTTACATACGGTTTTTAAAATTAAAGGTGCAAATATCATAAAATTTTAATAATATAATAAGGGTTTAAAATAAGTTAAGTTTATTACAACTTTGATTTTTTTTGATTTAAGACGTTTTATCGTTAATATAAAGTAGTAATTTATTTAACCATGGCAGTCAATCAGATACTTATATTGACTTTGTTTCTGAATTCTACGGTGTTGACCGAATGATTACCCTGTCGTCCATGACTCTTTCAATTTCAATACCATCCGCTGTTTTCTTCTTAAATTCTTCTATAAACAGATCGCGCAGCGTGATATCTAAATAATTTACAGATTCAAAATTCACTTGACTTAAAAAATCATCTCCTCCTAATGCTATAAAATTGATAGTAACCAAGATGTAAATTTTATCAAGATCTAACGGAGCGCCGCCAAGGGTATAAGAGAGCAATCTGCCTGTGCGGTAAATAGTTTGTACATTTGCCAAAGCTGCATTCCTTTTTTCTGTAAAACTGTCAAACATCTTCTTCAACTCGCTTCCTTTTACAAAAACGATAGCAATTGTGTTGTCAAATGGGGAAATTTGGTAAATATCGCCCACCGTAATATTACCTTGCGGCAGCGCGGCTCTTATCCCTCCAAAATTTAGCAAAGCCAAGTCGGCTTGCCCCATCTTTTTGGATAACAAATAATTATTTCCCCATTCGAAAAGCATATCTACCAATAAATTAGACAATGGGCTTAAAGGCGAAAAGGAGGTTAATACCTCTTTGGATTTTCCAATTACTTGATCCATTTTTTTATCTTTTTCCTGTTTTAAATGTTTCATATAGGTTTCCATCGTTAAATCGGCGTTATGATCATACGTAGAATCCATTGTAATAACCTCGTACTGATATTGATAATTGTTATTTTGGGCGTTTGTATAATTGCCCATACTACAAAAGAAAAGCAGGAATGCAAAAAAAATCTTAGTATTATTCATATTAATAAATCAAAATCTTTTTAAAAATCGTTGTTTTATGATCATGCAAAATCAATCTTACATGATAAATACCGGGTGTAAACTGAAAAGTAATTACCGTTTCTGTATCTTTTATTTCGTCTTTGTAAATCATACGACCTAACAAATCCAATATTTCAATTACCGGTAGAGAAGTTAGATTCGATATTCTTACATTTTTGATAAAAACAGAATTTTGAAAACTGTAAATCTGTACTTTATCAAACCAATAATCTTCCATACCCAAATCATCAGTAGTAAAATAGGCAATTGGACTACAGTTGGAAGCATAATGGGTTTCTGTTTCTTTTTTTCGTGCCTCAAACCCGTATGTAGTATTAGGCGATAAGTTATTAAATATATTGGATTCTTGCCAATTGTTTTCATTTATGCGATACTCGCAACCTGTAATTTCGTTTAATGTGATACTTGTTTCCGTTTTGCTGCTAAGGGTGGGTGCATTAGGAGGATCTTGAGTAGATTTTATAACTACAATTTCAAAATCTTTAATATAATCTTCATTTTCAGCGCTGCCATTTTTGATGGTTGCTCTAATCACAGCTGTTCCGATGCCTGTTGTATTTAATTTGTTTCCTGTGATAGACGCGCCGGTTTCCCCTGTTGTTAGCACGTTCCACTCAATAATTTGGTGTGTTGCATCGCTCGGAATTACTGTTCCTGTAAGGGTAAGCGGGTTGCCAACCATAGCGGTATCTGGCACGTTTATTATATTAGACACAGGAATAAACGTTGTGATTACTTTGGTGCGCACTTGTAATTTATCCATACAGAAATACATGGGGGATATTGGACCCACAAAATTTTCAATGGTAGAGCTCAATGTGCAATAAATGCCGCCTATCTCTCCTAACGAAGACAAATCAACCCATTCCCATTTACTACTTTGAATAAGTTGTCCATTTTCAAACTTAGCCATGATATGTTCCACCGATTTTCCACTTTCCGTATTATCAGGATTCAACCCATGAAAGATAACTTTGAAATAATCTCCTTCTTGATTGAGTGGTCGTAAAGAACTGCCATCCCCAAACATATTTGCATAATATACCCACGGATGAATGTTCATATACACCCCCACCGCTTCATATTCTTCTCCATCATCTAAAAGAATTTGTAAACAATGCGTAGGCTCATCCAAAAAAATGTCTCCGATTCCCCAAAACCACCATTCAGGTTCTATCATATAATACCAATACGCCACCAAATAAGGCAATCCTTTTTCAACTATCACCTCACCGTTTGCGTCTTTCATGATTTCTCCTTGTTCATTTGTCTTAATGCCGCCGCCAGCCATACACCCCCATTGATAATCATTCCAATCTTGACCATAATGATTGTCATTATCTCCACTATTGCAAGCGGTAAAACCGTGCCATTGATATACTGCAGAACCGGGACCTTCAATTTGGTGAGAAAAAGAGAAAATTTGAGACTTAAAAAAAGTAAAATCCGTATCATTATATGTTTCAATCCAGTAACCATTAGGAGTATAAACAAACGACGAAGGATAGGTAGGGTTTAGCAGATTCAACATGGTTGTATCACTCGGCTGTGCAAATAATTGTATTGATAAAAAAAGAATTAAAAAGTAAAATAGAATTGATTTTTTCATATTGGTTTAAGAGTTTTAGTTTTCAGTTTTCATTGTCAAAACGTTTTCAATAGATTAAAATTATTGTTTTATAAATTTGATACTTATATTTTCGACTACAAGTAGATATATACCTTGCGATAATTGACTGCAAGGTATATAATTTGTTCCGCATTGTAGTTCCAGCGACATCTGTTTTCTTCCCAAATAATCGTAAATATCAATGTTTTGCATTTTTTCTGAAACAATTATCAATTGATCTTTCACAGGATTGCCAAGTAATAACAATCTTTTATCCGTTTCGTTTTGCCTGATACTCAGTGGGTGTAAATCTTCTGCGCCCATTACTTCAGTGGAAATTTCGCCCAACCAGCCGCAGTATTGATTTACACCCGTATAAGCTTTCACAAAATGAATAGCGGGAAGATGTACCGAATTTCCGTTTTTATCCACTGCCCATTCAATATTGAAGTTGGAACGTTCATCGTTGTTTGGATAATTGTCGGCATATCCCCACGGATAAGCGTACAGGAAATAGTTTGTGCCTGTTCCGTTTATATCTACACCATTGTCGGCAAGTTTTGTTCCTTCAAAAAACAGGGTTTCATCCTCTATCCACTGCGGATAATTGGATTGAGATTTGTAATAAGTAATTTGGTAATTTTTAATGGTTTCGGGTTTTGAGTATTCGCTTCCTGCCAGTTCGTACCATTCATCGTCGGGGAAACCGTTTCCGTTAGTGTCGTAAGAGACCATTACAATACCGGGTTCGCAACTTCCGCCGTCTCGTGGAGCGCCCGAAGGGGTAGAAATAAGCGCATTCCCTAATATCTTAAAATCGTATGAACCAATTATATTAACCACAGGATGGTCGAAGCCGAAAATTACATAGCCACCATAACCGCCAAGAGAAATCAAGATTTTGTTTTCACCGCTAATACTCTCTTCGGCTTTTCGATTCATATCTTCCTGAGTATCGCCTGTCTCATATTTGGGAAGTTTGTTGATAAATTGTCCCGGCGCCGGACGATAGTCGAATACTTTGTAAATGAATGGCGACTGAGCAAAAATAGAGGTAGAAAGCAGAAAGCAGAAAGCAGAAAGTAAAATGCAGTATAGTGTGTGTGTTTTATTCATAAGTTGATATTTAAGGTAAAATATAAAATCTAAAGTTTAAGGTTTTGTGTATAGGTTTAATTATTTCTGCATTCTGCTTCATTTATTGATAAATGTAAAATGAGCAGGAATATCGCCGGTACGCACATCCCATCTCTTTTTGCCATTTTTATCGAAACAGTATAATGTCCCGGGAGTAACATAGCTTTTAGCATCGGTTATATAAATATCTTTAGTAACAGGATTTACCGTAATTCCGTAAGGAACTTTTATTTCTGCATCTGTTCCATCCGTAATAATTTTATGAGAAACAACTTTTTTAGAAGCCACATCTACTATCCCATAACCAATTTCGTCAGACATTGTTACATAGTTAAGATGGGTGCTGATAAGATACAGTTTATCTTCATCTAAATGAAAATTAGAAACTGCAATGTTAATAGAATCTGTAAGTTGATCGGTTTTAGAATCAATACAATATAGTTTTGATGAAATACCGGCATAATCGCCTCTGGAACTAACCCACACATTTTCATGTTTATCAGCACAAACACGATGAAGATTTATGGCAACTTTAATTCGTTTCATTTCTTTAAAAGAATTGAGATCAATCACTGAAAGTGTATTTTCATAATTAGGAAACATGTAACTGCCCGAATTAGCTACGTAGATTTTGTTATTTACAATTTCTAATTCTTCCGGTTGAAAACCCGTCAAACATTTATCTATAACCTGAAAAGAAGCGGTATCCACTTTAGCAACATATCCCAATTGTTGATAATTCGGATTGAATTCCACCGGTCCTGCAAAGGAAGTAATGTAGGCGTAGCCATTATGAAATTTTATGTAACGACAATTGGGTATGTCAATCTGCCCGATTCGTCTGGCAGTTTTAGCCTCCATCACCTCTATTTTGTTAGAACCGTTGATTACCGCATACAACTTGCTTCCGTATATTTTCAAATCGTTGCCCAAATCGCCCAACTCTTTGGGAACGTTAGGATTAACATTGGAATAGATGTTGATATGATATGCTCCGGTTCCGTAATCGTAGTAATCGAGCGTGGCTTTGTTGCTTCCCATATTTCCTTCGTTCAATAAATAGAAACCTTGAATGGAGGTATTTTCAGGATCTCCGGGGTTCTCAATGTCGGGGGGATAAATTACGGGATCTTTTCGGCAAGCGGAAAAGATGAGAGGGATTACGAGTATTAGGATGAGACACTTGCAGGACTTTATTGTTTTACTTTGCATATTCATTTTTATTAAAATTATTACATTGTTGATAATTAATATCCTTTTACAATATATATTTAGTAGTAAAAAAAACACTGTAAGAGTAGTGTTTGAATGCGCAAAAATAGAAAAAACAAAACACAGAAAAAAACACAGTAACTCGGAAAAAAAGAACACGCCTTAGGTTCAATTTACGATCCCATAGACTTACAAAAAAACCAAAACAAAATTTGTATGAGAAAACAGAGAAATAAGAAATGATTATTGTATTATTTCGTTTGAAATTAATTGTATTTTTGCAGTCGAATTTTGTCCCCGATTTATCATATTTCAGGGATAAATAAAACAATAAAACAATATGCAATCAACGATAAATCACATAGAAACTAAAATAAGGAAATATAAGAGGGGAAAAATATTTTTTCTTGACGACTTCGCTGCTTTAGGGACGCCGGATGCAGTAAAAAAATCACTGCAAAGGTTAGTACATTCGGATTTGCTCGTGCGACTTGCCAACGGCATATATTGGTATTCGAAAAAAGAAAAAGAATT
>WRNX01000045.1 GCA_009776395.1 Lentimicrobiaceae bacterium | reverse complement strand
CAATTCAATGCAGGATACTGATTTTAAACGTTTATTTTCGGCATTATTACAACATGAGAGTTCGGATTTTTGTAAATTAGCACAATGGATTGAACTTTTTATATCAGATCCGTATAATTTCAACATAGAATTGTTGTAAAAATGTACCACAATATTTTATTTTATGTCAAAATTTATCATTCAAGGCGGACACGAACTCAAAGGCGAAATTGTTCCGCAAGGTGCAAAAAATGAAGCACTGCAAGTTATCTGCGCCGCATTATTAACTCAAGAACCGGTAATTATCAAAAACATTCCTAACATTTTGGATGTGGTAAGATTGATGGAGGTGTTGGCTTCTATGGGAGTGGAGGTTACAAAAATTTCGGAACATGAGTACAAATTTCAAGCAAAAGAGATTCATTTCGATTTTATAAAATCTCAAAAGTTTTTACAATTATCGAGTATTATTCGGGCTTCTATCATGATTATCGGACCGCTGTTAGGGCGATTTGGGAAAGCATACGCTGCCACACCCGGCGGAGATAAAATTGGAAGACGCCCATTGACCACCCATTTTGAAGGTTTTTTTAAGTTAGGAGCAAAATTCAAACATCTTGAAAAAGAGAATATTTATGAACTCTCTGCCAAACAATTAACCGGCAGTTATATGTTGTTGAATGAAGCCTCCGTAACCGGTACTGCCAACATTGTGATGGCTGCGGTATTGGCAAAAGGCCCAACCACCATTTTCAATGCTGCCTGTGAGCCTTATCTTTTTCAACTGTGCACGATGCTCAATAAAATGGGAGCAAAAATAAACGGCATAGGTTCCAACCTGTTAAATATTGAAGGTGTGGAAACTTTGCACGGTTGCGAACATACCATTCTCCCCGATATGATAGAGATTGGAAGTTTTATCGGGATGGCTGCCCTCAATCGCTCTGCATTAACTATAAAGAATTGTGCATGTAAACATTTGGGAAACATCCCTTACACTTTTTCAAAATTGGGAATACCGGTACAGATAAAAGAAGACGATATTTTTATACCCAAATTAGAACACTACAAAATTGCAAATCAGTTAGATGGTTCTATCCTTACCATCAGCGATGCGCCGTGGCCAGGCTTTACCCCAGACCTCATCAGCATTGCGTTGGTAACGGCTGTACAGGCAAAAGGCAGTGTGTTGATTCATCAAAAGATGTTTGAAAGCCGGTTGTTTTTTGTGGATCACTTGCAAAATATGGGTGCGCAAATTACCTTATGCGACCCACATCGCGTTTTAGTTAACGGACTTAACCACCAAAAACAACTTCGTGCTACTAATATGTCCTCACCGGATATAAGAGCGGGTGTAGCATTGTTAATTGCCGCATTATCTGCCAAAGGTGAAAGCACCATTCAAAATGTGGAACAGATTGACAGGGGCTATCAAAACATTGTAGAAAGATTGAATGCGCTGGGAGCGAAGATTGAGGCGGAATAAGGAAACGGGATAATGATTCATTATTTTATAAAAAAATGAAAAAACATTGGTTAAAAATTAATTATTTGGAATTTCCATAACATTGATTACTATGAACAACTTATTTACTATTGACCGCGAAAAACTGTTTCGCTTGTTGGAAGGAAACGAACCCTCTAACGAAGAATTAAACTCCATTTTAGAAAAAGCCCACCAACTGCAAGGGCTTGATTTGGAGGAGGTATCCGCATTGCTTCGGGTGCAAGATCCTGATAAAATAAAAAAAATTATGGAGGTTGCCAAGTATGTAAAAGAAGAGATTTACGGAAAGCGTTTGGTGCTTTTTGCTCCACTTTATACGGGTAATGTGTGTGTAAACAACTGTGTGTATTGCGCATTTCGTCGAGCCAATAAACATTTGGTACGCAAAGTGCTCAATATGGATGAAATTGAACAGGAAGCCAGAATGTTGCTCAAAGATGGGCACAAACGTATTTTGTTAATTTGCGGAGAATCACCCAGAAACGACATCCGGTATGTGTGCGAAGCGATTCGCAGGGTATATGCCATTCAGGTTGGAAAAGACAATATTAGAAGAATCAATGTGGAATTAGCACCCATGACGGTGGAAGAGTTTCACCGGTTATCAAAAGAAAAAATTGGTACTTATGTTTGTTTTCAAGAGACTTACGATCCTGTTCTGTATAAAGAGTATCATCCGGAAGATACGCCTAAAAGCGACTATCTGTATCGGTTAAATGTGATGCACCGCGCTATGGAAGCGGGTATTCCCGATGTAGGTTTGGGCGTTTTGTTCGGTTTGGCAGATTACCGGTTCGAGATTCTCGCTTTGATGGAGCATGCCAAAGATTTGGAAAAGAGGTTTGGTTGCGGACCGCATACCATTAGTTTTCCGAGAATTGAGCCGGCAGAGGGTGCCCCACTGCCTGAAAATATTCCCCACAAAGTTTCTGACGATAACTTCAAGAAAATCATCGCTATCATTCGCATTGCATTGCCTTATACTGGAATTATTTTGAGTACACGAGAGAGTGATGAATTACGCACGGAACTCTTTAATTACGGTATCAGTCAAATTTCTGCGGGTTCCAGAACCAATCCGGGTGCATACAGTCATGTGGCTGATAAATCGGGCAGTCAGTTTGCATTGGGCGACCACCGCTCGTTGGAAGAAGTGATATCCGGAATGATTGATTGTGAGTATATTCCTTCGTTTTGCACGGGTTGTTACCGGCACGGCAGGGTAGGGGCAGACTTTATGGATTTGGCAAAACCCGGACTAATCAAACAGTTTTGTTTTCCCAACGCCTTGTTCTCTTTCAAAGAATATTTGTATGATTTTGCAGGTGAAGAAACCCGTCAAAAAGGACTCACTTTAATAGAAAAAATGCTTTCGCAAATGCCCGAATCAAAAGTGAAAGATAAAATTATAGAAGAATTGAATGCGATAAATGATGGGAAAAGGGATTGTTATTTTTAGATAAAAATAAAAAACATTTCGGTAATACTTACTCCCGACTTTGACGGTTTTTGATTGCAAGTGCATGATTTTCAGCATCGTTAATTACAGCCCGTTCACTACAAATCAAGTTGAAAATTTATAAACGATAACTCGCTATTAATCAACTGCCATTTGCAGTGCAAAAAGGAGAAGACCGTCAAAGTCAGGAAAAAGAACGTAAAAAAAGTAGTACCAATATCAGGTCAAGGAATTATGAGTATTTTTTCAACTCATCAAACGCTTCCGCAATCATATTTGCAGAATATCTTAAATCCTCTTCGGTATGGCGATAACAAACATATCCGTGATGGAAAGGTTGTAGAAAAACTTTACGGCGAATGAGTTCAGCGTAAAATGCAGGACGTAATTTCTTATAAAGTCCATCTTTATCTTTATTAAAAGTGATGAATGGCATTAACGGAGCGCCTGAAAATTCTACATCGTAACCGGAATTTTTTACAACATCCTCTACAAGTTTTCCAAAGAACTCTCCTTTTTTACGAATGCACTCTAAAATATTATCTCGTTCAAGAATCTCAATAGTTTTTAGAGAAGCAATTTGTTCCATACTGTTAGGAAAGAATGTTGAGGACAAGAAAACTTTGTCTGCCAGCACTTTCATAATCTCTTTTTTCCCTACCACAGCACCAATGGGGTATCCGTTTGCCATTGCTTTTCCAAACACAGACAGATGGGGTGTAACGCCGTAATGTTTTTGAGCGCCTCCAATATCTACGCGAAAACCGCTTCTAATTTCATCAAAAATAAGAACTGTTCCGTATTTTTCAGCAATCTCTTTTACGCCTTTCAAAAATCCTGGTTTTGGTTCTTGCACCTTGTCGCCAAGCGGATGACCAACAGGGGTAACAATAATAGCGGCCATATCATCTCCATGAAGTTTCATGATATCTTCAAGTCCATCAAGGTCGTTGTAATGAAATTCATAGACGTCTTCATAGAGTTTTTTCGGAATTCCGCCTTTTACTTCCACGCACCAGTCGTGCCATCCGTGATAACCGCAGCGTACAATTTTAGTTCTTTCCGTGGCGCCACGAGCCACTCTAATAGCGGTTGTAGTAGCATCAGAGCCTGTTTTTACAAAAACTGCCATTTCAGCCGAAGGTATTAGCTCTATCATTTTCTCAGCCAATCTGTTTTGAACAGGCTGTGTTAATGAAAAGCAGAACCCCTTAGTTTTCATCTGTTCCATTACTGCATTATCAATCTCTTCTTCACGATATCCAATGATGATGGGACCATAAGCACATAAAAAGTCTATGTATTCGTTGCCATCCACATCGGTAACTCTACCTCCTTTCCCATTTTCAAAGAAGATGGGATATTCGCCCGGTACAAAATTATAAGGTCTTCTAATTCCTAAAACTGCTCCCGGAATAATATTTAACGCATCGGCATACATTTTTTCCGATAAATTCAAATTTAATTTTTGTGACATAATATATAATGATTAATGATTAATTATTTTTACAGCACTAAATAGTCTACTAAAATTCCTTGCGTATGCACGTTTTCCATTGGAATTTCACCAGATTGAACCAATTCATCCACCTCTGCAATTACGGTATCGCAAGCCATTGCCATGAGGGGGTTGAAGTTTTGAGTAGTACCTTTGTAATGCAGATTTCCTGAGGTATCGGCAATACTTGCGCCAATCAGGGCAATATCACCACGTAATGCTTTTTCTAACAGATACTCTTTTCCGTCAAGTGTAGTAATTTGTTTGCCATCGGCAACCACCGTGCCCAGACCTGTGGGGGTAAGCACACCGCCCAATCCTGCACCACCGCAACGCACTTGCTCAGCCAAAGTGCCTTGTGGTACAAAAACTACTTCAATTTCTTTGTTGTTAAATTGCTCAATGGTAAGCGGATTTGTCCCAATATGAGAAGTGATCACTCTTTTCACTTTTTTGGCAGCAATCAACAATCCTATCCCTTTATCTGGAAAACCTGTATCGTTTCCAATAATTGTTAAATCTTGGACATCGCTTTCAGCCAATAATTTTAATATTTTGTGTGGCGATCCGGTGGATAAAAAACCGCCAATCATTAAAGTCATTCCACTTTTTACTTTTGCTACTGCTTCATCCGGAGTTATAACTGGTTTTTGCATAAATTTTTTTATTTTAAAAAACAGCGCAAAAATAAGATTTTTTACTATTATTGCACACTTTATTTTGTAGTCATGAAAAAAATCTTAAAAATCTTTTTATTTCTTGTTTTTGGAATTATTTTAATCGGAACATTTGTCTTTTTATGGAATAAATCTCGCACCAAAGAGACTAAATATGAAACTATTTTACCAGAAATTAAAACCATTGAGAAAAAGACCATCATCACAGGCACAGTAGAGCCGCGAGATGAGGTAGCTATCAAACCTCAGATATCAGGAATTGTTATTGAACTGTATAAAGAGGCAGGGCAATTGGTAAAAGCTGGTGATGTGATTGCTAAAGTGAAAGTAATTCCCGATATTGCGCAACTCAATAGTGCCGAATCAAGATTGAATACAGCAGAAATTACTTTAGAACAGGCGCAAATTGATTTCGATAGAGCAGAAAAGCTCTACCAATCGGGTGTATCTTCAAAAGAAACATTTGAACAGACCCAAACTGCCCTGCGTACTGCAAAGGAAGATCATAATAATGCCCAGGAAAATCTGCAAATTATTAAAGAAGGAATCTCAAAAAGCACGGAGCAGTATAGCAATACATTAGTGAAATCCACCATTTCGGGAATGATTTTGGATGTTCCTGTAAAAGTAGGAAATTCCGTCATTCAAGCAAATACGTTTAACGATGGCACCACCATTGCGACCATTGCCAATATGAATGACTTAATTTTTGTAGGTAAAGTAGATGAAACCGAAGTGGGTAAAATTGGCGTAGGAAATTATGTAAATCTTATTATTGGAGCAATACAGGATGGTAATTTTGAAGCTTATTTAGAATATATTGCTCCCAAAGGAACCATGGAAAACGGCGCTACGTTGTTTCAGGTAAAAGCGGCAGTGAAGAAGAATCAAGATGGAACTTTCATTCGCTCAGGTTATAGCGCCAACGGTGAGATAGTTACCGAAAAAGCAGAAGATGCGCTTACGGTTCCTGAATATGCCTTAGAATTTGTTGCCGATTCCGCTTTTGTTTATGTTGAAAATGAACAAAAAGAAAGCAAAGAAAAATATACCAAAACTTATGTATTAATTGGGCTTTCAGATGGATTTGATGTTGAGATAAAAGAAGGAATTGCTGCCGAAACACCTATTCGCGGCAAAGTAATTGATGAAAAAACAAAACCCCTCCCCCCTCCTAATCATTAATCATTAATCACTAACTGCTATTTACTATAAAACCATTTCGCCATCCTTTTTTCACTCCATTTTTTTGTAATCTTTACAAAAAAATACATGATAATTAGCATAAAAACAAATCTGAAAACTAATACCCCTGAAATTCTGGCGCCGATGGAGATCATAAGTAAAGAATCTTCTACAATGCTGTGAAATAAAGACATGAGCATTAAGGCATACAACACATTACGCCGCTCTAATTTTGTTTGTTGCACTTCATTAATGATTAACCCTCCGCCGTAAGCCAATCCTAATGTCATTCCAATTACTGTTATAGGAATCACCTCTTTACCAATTCCTAAAAATTTTAATACAGGATAAAACCATCGGTTAATTTTATCAATCACTCCGATACGTTTTAGTATATCAATGATGATAATTAATCCTGTAATGTAACAGAAAACAATGGCGTAGTTTTTCAGTTCACCGAGCGCCCAACTACCCCAAGTGGCTTTTTGTGAAATAGATACAATTTTTTCGATTCCGGTAGGGATATTTTGATACAGGTTAAAAGCATTATAAATATAATATAAAATAACACCTGCGAGAAAACCAAGCAAGAATCTAAAGAAAAAAGCCGAAATTGCTTTCATTCCTGCTTTTTGAGTTATGGCTAATTCAACAGGAAAGGTGTGCGCGATTAAAATAATAGTAGATAAAACTGTAATTTGTGCTACCGTTAGTTCCATACCCATTGAAAAAAATGTAATAATTCCGGCATAAATATTACCCATCATGGCGGAAGCCCAAACCAATCCCATCTCGCCCGGTAATCCCATTACACTCATTAAAGGCGCTAACGCTTTCCCAATATACACAATTAAACCGGTTTCCTGCAATATTTTTACTAAAATAGAAACAGGTATCATAATTTTGAAAATCTTGATACTTGTACTAATACTTTGTTTAAACCAACCTTG
Organism: Lentimicrobiaceae bacterium; assembly: GCA_009776395.1. Classification (GTDB taxonomy): domain Bacteria; phylum Bacteroidota; class Bacteroidia; order Bacteroidales; family WCHB1-69; genus WRNX01. The sequence continues at coordinate 2,854 of WRNX01000045.1, read as the reverse complement.
AGCAATTGCTTTCAGATTCATTGTTCCTATTTTTCAACTCTAATATTTAATTTTGCTGTTACTTTCCACCCATAATTCAAAAGGCTTGTCATCATCTGGCATTTTCATTTGTTGCGTAATTAAATTTCGTTGAGGATATGGTAAGGTTATTTCTTTGTAAATAAATGCGTCATCAAAACCTGCTTTTTCAGCTTGGTGTTTATTTGCAGCAAAGATTATTCTTTTGATGCGCGCCCAATAAATGGCGCCCAAACACATTGGGCAAGGTTCGCAACTAGAGTAAAGCGTACATCCTTCCAATTGAAAATCACTAAGTATGCTACAAGCTTTCCTAATAGCGGATATTTCTGCATGGGCAGTGGGGTCATGAGAGGTTGTAACCACATTTGTACCGGTAGCAATTATTTTATCATTCTTAGTGATGATTGCAGCAAAGGGACCACCTTTGCCTGTGCGAACATTCTCTTCAGCCAATTCAACAGTTTTTTGTAAGAAAAATTTATCCGCTTCAGTTGATAGATTATTCATCTTTTTTTATTTTTTTTGAATAAGTAACTAATAATTTCATATTTGGAGTTTTTGAATATGAATTTTAATTATTAATAACAAATCAGGAATAGTGTTGCAATAGTTTTATCTTTACATTGCAATAAAACCTCTTGATCCTATTAATAATCATTTAATACAAATCACTATATCCTCATCTTTTTTTCAATCTCATCAACATCTATTTTTATTTTTTTATCCGTATCATAAAGATTTGAAATAGTTCTGCATGCGTGAAGCACGGTTGCATGGTCTCTGTCGCCGCAAAGGCGTCCTATTGTTGAGAGAGGGAGATTGGTGTATTTTTTTGCAAAAAACATACATACTTGTCTTGGTTGCACCACTTCTCGATCTTTTTTGTTGGCATTAATTTTTTCAACAGGTAGATTATAATGTTCTCCTACAATTTTTTGAATATATTCAACAGAAATCTCTTTAGACGTACTTTTTACATATTTATCCACCATCTCTTTGGCAAGTTCAACAGTAATAGGACGATGATTGAGTGAAGATTGTGCAAGCAATGCAATCATGGCGCCTTCCAATTCGCGAGTGTTTGAGGTGATACGTAATGCTAAATATGAGATTACTTCTTCTGAAAATGTGATTCCGCTGTTTGCTAATTTTTTTTGCAATATTTTAACGCGTGTGTCAAAATCGGGGAGTGTCATTTCAACTGTTAACCCCCATTTAAAACGGGAAAGCATTCTTGCTTCAAATCCTGAAATATCTACGGGAGACTTATCTGAAGTAATCACAATTTGTTTCTTTTTTAAATGCAGATGGTTAAAAATGTGGAAGAATGCCTCTTGTGTTGATACTTTATTTCCTATTCCAAGATGTTCAATATCATCAATAATAAGTACATCAATAGATTGGTAGTACAGAATAAAGTCGTTGCGATTTCCTGTTTTAACTGCTTCTACATATTGTTGGTAAAAAGTATCGGCATTGATATAAGAGACTGTTTTGTTTGGGAAGTTTGCTTTGGTTTGGAGTCCGATTGCATGTGCTAAGTGGGTTTTACCGAGTCCAACATCTGAATAGATAAAGAAAGGGTTGAAAGAGGTGCCGCCAGGGTCTTTTGCAATGGCATAACCGGCGGTACGCGCCAATCGGTTACATTCCCCTTCCACATAGTTGTCAAAATTATATGTTTCTACTAAATTGGAAGGTATTTTATGTTTCTGAATTCCCGGAACCATGTAAGGAGTAGGGAGTTCTTTTTTCCCTGTTTTATAAAGTTCAATAGGAATATTGATTGAGGGATTAGAAATCGGTTGACGGGGATTGGAAGGCAAATTGATAGTTTGAGAATCGTTAGGGGTATTTTTCTTTTCCATCACAATACGGTATTGTAATTTTCCCATCTCTCCCAACTCTTTTTTGATAACTTTTTTAAGTAAATTAATATAGTGCTCTTCCAACCATTCGTAAAACAAATGAGAGGGAAGTTGTAATATGAGTGTTGTTTTCTCAATACCGATAGGTTTGATGGGAACAAACCATGTTTGAAAATTTTGTTCATCAAGATTATCACGTATGATATTCAAACAGTTAGCCCAAACTTGTTGGTAGTCTTTTGTGATTTTTGTCACCTCTGCCGCCATAGATTTTTTATAATATTTTTATTGTGAAACAATTAACAATAAATTTTTGTCCTTAATTCAATGTGCCAAATATGAACAAAAAAAAGTTAAAAAAAAAATAGTTTTCCACTTGATTATTAAAAAACTTTATATATAGTAAAATCACGTTTTCCAACGCTTTTAAAAAAATATTTATTAAACATATTCATTGCAAATAAATTATACTTTTGCTTTTTTAAAAACCTTTTTTTATGGATCATTTTTTTTTAGGAACGGTAATACATGGACTTGGTGAGGGTAAAAATTTAGGATTTCCAACAGTTAATATTAAGTTGAATAACAGTGAATTAGATATTGATAAAGGAATCTATGCAGTGATTGTTGACGTTGATAGCCAGCGTTATAAAGGAATGCTTTATGCAGGCACAAGACCTACTTTTGATTTGCAAGATATGAGTATTGAAATTCATATTTTTAATTTTAATAAGAACATTTACGACCAACCTGTTAGTTTCAAACTATGTAAAAAAATCCGCGATGAAATTAAATTTGACAATATAAATCAATTAATCGAGCAATTACACCAAGACAAAGAAAAAGTGTATAAATTTTTCCATTTTTTATAAAAGAGAAAAATTAATAATGATGCTTTTTACATGGGTATAGAAACCAAATGTTCAATCAATATCTTAATTCCCAGCAATATCAAGAGCGTTCCA
>WRNX01000044.1 GCA_009776395.1 Lentimicrobiaceae bacterium | reverse complement strand
TTGATATCAGCGTTACTTCCACTTCTGCATCGTCATCAAATATTGTTACGGTTCCTGTTGCATTAGCATAACCGGCTTTTGAAACGGTGTATGGATATGTACCGTTTGGTCTTAGAGTTGTATAACCGCTTAACGTTTCACCACCTAACACAATAACCGCATCATTAATTAATACGTTATTTACATCTTTAACAATAAAAGTAACAGTATGTTCACACGTTATTTCAAACGAGTCGCTGTAAATAATAGCGGAAGAACCGGTTGAAAAGACTGCTTGAACTCCCGCTGTGTATGTACCGTTAGGAAGTCCTGAAAACATAAACTCTTTGTTTGGATAGTTGGAAACAATCTCCATATCGTTCAAATAGATGGTATAACCTTCTAACATTCTTGAGTTTGAGTCTTTAAATTCTGAATATAACGCCTCTGCATCAAAAGGAACATCTAACGAAATATGAGAAACCTCTACGTTATTAAGGATGTCATTGCCGACCTGACCTGCAATCTCTCCGTCATAACCGTATGTAGCCGACTTGCCTTTGGTTAATTCTCCCGTTATATCTACATTTGCTCTAATCAAAAATATTCCAACTCCCCAAAGAGGAGCAGTTTCACTATAATTGAACCATTGGTCGCCATTATAAAGCCAGTCAATTCTTGATGACGCGTTTGGTCCGTCTAAATCGCGTGCAATATAATTAGTTTCTTCTCCCGCTTCTACATGGGGCCACCTAAGCATGGCGTAGAATGTTCCGAAATATGGCACATTATTAAACGGCACATTTATCCATCCACTTGCCGGCATATAAAATTCCTCGCTTGAAGCTACAATTTCTCTATTTTCATTAAAAATATCTAATATTACTGCTTTATTTGCTTCATAACCCACCGTATTGATTCCCACAATTTCAATACTTGTAATATAACCCGTTTCTCCGGTAGTAAACTCATTTCCAGTCCAATAATTAGAGCCCAGCGATGGTCTCATTGCAAAAGCGTCTTCGGCTGAGCCGTCATCGAAAATATAAGATGACGAATAAAATGTATTCCATGTAAACAGGGCGTCGCATCTATCCACTTCAACAGAAAGGTTAAAAGGCGTCATAATAATATCAATTAATTCAATATCAAGGGTAAAATCCTCTTCAATTTCAATATCAGTATCGGTATAATTTTGATAACCCCACTTGGTAACTAAAATATCGTAAGTTCCTTTTAAAGGTTTAAACAAACAAATACCTTCGCTGTTGGTTTTACCGCTATACACAAATTCAGGGTCATTGTTTTGATTTGTAATAGTAACCGAAGCACTTTCAATGGGGTTGTTGTTTTCGTCTGTAACCAATACTGTAACATTTGCTTTCAAATCTGCCGAGTATATGGGCGGGTCGCTAATTGTTGCTTCCGACAAAACTCCTCCTGTATATTCTGCTTTTACCGCCCAGCGATAGCCTCCTGTTGACACGGTTGAAAATGTATTATCGGTAAATGTCAGTCCCGATACATTTTCAGAGAGGGTAATCCAAGCCGCTTCGTTTGTTTCTTCGCCTACGGGTAATCTGTAAATTCTGTAGTTTTCTATCGCACGGGTTTCGTTACCTGTACCATAAGTTACCGATTTACCGCCTTTTAATTTTGCATGTACTCTAATCATTGCGGCAAAATCTAACGGACCGTCCCAATAAGTATAAACTCCTTGTAACCGACTACTATAACCATTACCCTTTGCATTTGGTCCGTTTGTATCATATCCCAACAAATTAGTCTCTACTCCGTCTGTGTACCATTGTACCATTGCATAGAATTCATCTGAATAGGGAATATTATTTAATGGCACATTAATCCATCCGTCAGCGGGGATAATAAACGGGGCGCTTCCTCCAATATACGTCCGGTTTTCATTGTAAAAAATAACGTATGCTGTTTGTGTTTCATCGGCGTTTGGATTTGCCACACCATAAATATCAACGCTAAATATTTCACCTTCTTCATTTACTTCATAACGATTACCTCTATAATGCATAGCTACCGCGATGTCTTGTGTGTATCCTGATTCAGCGGAGCCATCGTCCAAAACGTAAAACGCATCCAAATCAGTGTTTCGCTGTTCATATGTAATTACTACATTAGGGTTGTCAATAACATCGTCTGTTACAAGATTTTCAGGTTTATGTGGATAATCATAAAGTTGAAAATCAAAAGTCAGATTGGTTGTTTCTACTTCAACTTGATTGGTATATTGTTGATACGCAGCTCTGTGAGCGAAAATGTTATATGTTTCATTAACAAAAACACCGGATATGGAATAGAATCCTGTTTCATCGGTATATACAGGTCCGTATTTATCATATCCGTCAAGGATTATTTGAACATTAGCAAGCGGATCCTGAGTGTAATTGGTAACAGTTCCACTTACCGTAACGGTAGGGAATTTTGTTAAAGTAACGTTTTGCGTTGTTGTACTTTGCGCCGTTATTACAACGGGATAAGTACCAACGTTATGCCCCAAGTAACTGTACTCAATATTGTAATTACCGGATGATAAATTAAACGAATATGCGCCATTTTCATCTGTAAAGGCATAGAACCCTGTTTCAACTACTTGTATTTTAGCGCCTTCCAAAATTCCGTCCACGTCGCTTTCTACCACTCCTGTTAATGTACCCATTTGTGACATATCAAAAGTGAAAATAGTATTTGGAAATGATTGCATAGCGTCATGGGCAGCAGTGCCGAGAATTGGATTTTCCCAATCGAGTTCGGGTGCTGCATCTTTAATACTCCATCTGGAACGGATGGTTCCGGGTGTTGCAGTATGTCTAAAATAACAATCCGGAGCCGTCGGGGAGTCAAATTTTTGTGCATATATTACCAAATTACCGCCATTATACTGATAGGGAACGTCAAAAATAATAGTAACTTCCGTATCTGTCAATTGTTCCGTAGTATAAAAATTTACGTTGCCGTTAAATACTTCCGTAAAATATGTATAAGGTACCCAATCGTTTAAATTTTCTACATCAACTTCGGCTACCCAAATTTTTACAGGTATATTTCGCAAATTTGTGCTTGGCGTTGATGTTATCCAAATGGTGTAAGTAATGCCCGCTAACAAACCGGTTGTTCCTATTTCTTCCGTATAATATATTGATTGCGTAAGATTTTTATACCATGAAAGTGAGAATGGCACTCTATTTGAAGGATCATCGCCATCGCCAATTGAAACAGGTATAACGACATTTGCAGTAATATTAACCGTCAATGTAGGATTTTCGGAACAGTTTGAATTAATCGTTAATTGTGCTGAAAATACGCCTGTTGGCAGTCCGTTTGCATCTAAAAGTATCTCTATATTTTGTGGCGTACCCGCATTAACTGTAAGCGGCAAACCTGTAACCGTAACTCTCGGGTCAGTTGAAGTATAACCTGTTACGTTTAAAGGCGTTGCTCCTGTATTTGTAATCGTTTGAACCATTGAAACATCAACGGGCAAGGTGTTATAAACCATTCCAAAATCAATATTTTGCGGATTCACTGAAATAACAGGATCATCTGTTAAAACAAGAACTTGCATAAGCGCAGTTTGGTTATCAGCGGGATTAAAGTCAGGGTCGCTAATTAGAATTACTTCGCCATAAATATTTTCCGTACCTGCTGTTGTTAGCGTCCATGTAAATACAAAATCTTCGGTTTCAAAAGGCTCAATAAAAACTCCGGGTAAACTACCTATTTCTATATCAACAGGGTCAGCCACTTTCATAAGTTTTACTGTATAGTCTGCAGCCTCAGTGTCTGTATAACTTGAATTCCTTACCTTAACGGTATAATTTTCAGATGTATTTACAGTAGGGAGATTGTTCCCTTCAATAGAAACAGCCGTTAAGTCCTGATATTCAGGTTTTGTGCCTATCCACACGTCGTCAATAAACACGTATGTAGTACCGCTATTCCTGTTAATAGTAAATCTAAATTGACAGATTTGGTTAGCATAAGCGCTAACGTCCACCGTTTTAGTTACAAAATCTGCAGTAACAGGCGCGTGTGCATTTTGAGGCACATCCCAGATGTTTGTCCACGTACTTGTGCCAGCAGGTCTCACTTCAACTCTATAGTTGAAAGCATTAGCCGGCGCCGCAGTAGTACCACCTGTGTTAGTCGTTGCTCTGAGTTCGAAAGTCATAATTGGGTCGTCTCCCATAAATACTTCAGGTGTTACTGCATTTCCCGATGTCGGAGTACCTAATAATGTCCCAAGACCCGCTCTAATACAAGGAGTATTATCAACTCCTCCGCTTGTTTGTCTTGAAAATTGAGAATAGGTCCACCCAGCGGGCGCGCCTGCATTCCAGTTTTCTCTTAACGGATTATGAATAGAGGTCGATTGTGCAATTGAAACTTCGTCAATATACCAAGAGTCGGCACAATCACCTTCATAAAGGAAACCGAAGTAAATATCTTGCCCTCTATACGGAAAAAGAGAAATAGTAATTTGTTTCCACGTAGCAGAAACTTCGGATCCTGTTAGTTGTTTAACCAACACAAAATCACCAGACAAAGGGTCATCGCTTGCAGTTGAAATCTGGACGCTGTTATGCACTACGTCTTCTGGGTATTCATTTCTTGACCAGAATTTTAACTCATAAATCCCTGTAGTAGGCACGGATATTTGCGGCGACACTAACCCTCCATATTGATATTCACCGCAACCGTATTGGTGTCGCACGGATCTACCGTCACTAGGATAAGAAAAAACGCCTGTGCTTTGCCACTGTGTACCATCGCCGTCAAGATCATGCGACTGCCAACACTCTGGAATTTCTGTTGCGTCAAAACTTTCGCTCCAAGGAAATGTTGTAATCGGCGTACAATCACGGGTTGGCGCTTTAGTTGGTACGTTTGTGGTTTCGTCTTTGTTTTCAGCCGAATTGGTTTGTTCCTTCACATTGTTTGATGTGCGAGGAGTTTGTGAGAATCCCGTTTGTAAAAAAAGGAACGCTACGAGAAATAAAGTAAAAAGTTTTTTCATAAAAAATATAATTTTGGTTAATAGTTTTCAGTTAGGGGCGTTGCGCGCAACGCCCGTACAATCAAATGCGCGCAACGCCCGTACAATCAAATGCGCGCAACGCCCGTACAATCAAATGCGCGCAACGCCCGTACAATCAAATGCGCGCAACGCCCGTACATTCAAATGCGCGCAACGCCCGTACAATCAAATGCGCGTAACGCCCGTACAATCAAATGCGCGCAACGCCCGTACAATCAAATGCGCGCAACGTTCCATACATATTACAATGGCAAAAATAGTTTTAAGGATTTATTATATATAATAATCTTGAATCAATTTGTTCAAAAATCGGAATTTTAAACAAGAAAGTGGGATTTTGAGACTGCCCGATTGCTCTTAAAACAAATCCGAATGTGTATCGGTGTCCGTAAGTGTAAGGGTTAACTGATTATCATTCTGCTTTTTAAGCCCTTCTTAAAGTTGTTTGTGAAAAAAATGTAATAGACATATTCGGAAGGGGGCATATTTTTTTGGAACAATTGTAAGTCTTTAAACAAAAGTTTACCGAAGTCAAAGAAATTTTGAAGTCAAAGAAAAAGTATAAAATATTCTCCTCCCCCCTTGACAAAAAGGTTTCTTGAGTGTATATTTGCAGTGCAAAAAAAATTTAAAGATTTAAAGATTTAAAGATTTAAAAATTTAAAAATTTAAAAATTTAAAGGAGTTAAGGAGTTAATAACACTTAAACTTTTGAACACTTAAACACTTAAACTTTTATACTATAAATAATTAATCGCCTCATCATCTAATCATCAAAACATTATGAAACCTCATGCCTTTTTCTGCTTTCTGCTTTCTGCTTTCTGCCTTTTACTTTCTGCCCAACAAGATTCTACCCGAATCTGCATTGTTTTTTACAATGTTGAAAATCTGTTCGATACGGAAAAAAACCCGACAAAAAACGATGAAGCATTTACTTCTTCCGGTTTTTATCATTGGACAAACAAACGTTTTTACAAAAAAATCAACGATATTGCTAAGGTGTTTTTATCTATCAACGGTTGGGAAACGCCCGATTTGATAGGGATGGCAGAGATTGAAAATGTTACCGTATTGAATAAACTTTGTTACAACACCGGCTTAAAAGCATATCATTATAGTTATATCCACTACGATTCTCCCGATGCCCGCGGCATTGGCGTTGCGTTGCTCTATAAAAGCGATATAATTACCATTATAGACAGTTATCCGATTCCTATAGTTTTTCCATTTGAAACTTCCTCAAAAAACAGAGATATTCTTTATGCCAAAGCACTCGTTGCCGAAGATACCCTGCATTTGTTTGTAAACCACTGGACTTCTCGGTTTGGCGGTTATGGGGCAACCATTCCGAAACGAAACTATTATGCTCAAGCATTAAGAAAACAGGTGGATTCTCTTTTACTCCTTAATAAAAACGCTAATATTGTGATTATGGGAGATTTAAACGACTATCCTACCGATGAAAGTATTACAAAATATTTACAGGCAAAAGAATATAAAGATGAAAATAGTTCAGGTACTTTATTCAATCTTATGTTGCCCTTAACAGAAAATAATAGAGGCACGCATAAAACAGAGGAGTTTTGGGGGTGTTTAGATCAGTTTATCGTATCGCAATCGTTGTTGAATCATCAAAATGGTTTGCAAATAGAGAATAAAAAAGCGGTTATTTTTGATGCGCCTTTTCTTTTAACTGTGGATGAAAAGTATGGCGGGGTAAAAACGTTTCGCACCTATTTAGGACCAAAATATTTGGGAGGTTATTCCGATCATTTGCCCATAAAATTAGTAATAAGACGCTTAAATCAGTCCTTTTTATATTAGTAAACAAATTAGGTTAATTATCAATACATAATTTATTAGATAGTGAAGTGAAAAATCTTCAAAATTTTTAGCCATTTAATTTTATTATGAGAATTTCATGTTTATTTGCACTGATCAAAAATAGTCAATATGAATGAGAAAATATAATTTGTTTCATATTAATAGATCTTGCACACAATATAATTGTGTTTAATTATTGACTATTTAAACCACTAATTACGAGATTCATGCTTACGCACTTCGCCAACATCCTTCTTCCTCTTCCTTTGCCTGCAACTTTTACTTATCGTGTGCCTTATGATCTTAATGTAGTAATAAAAGTTGGGACACGTGTGGTGGTACCGTTTGGAAAAAATAAACTCTACGCGGGGTTAGTGATGAATATTCATACTCATGTGCCTGCTTTTCCGAATGTTAAATATATTATTGATATTATTGATAAAGAACCGATTATTACTGAAAAGCAACTTGTGCTTTGGAAATGGCTCGCCCACTACTATTTGTGTCATCATGGCGAAGTAATGGCGGCTGCAATGCCCTCAGGACTGAAATTGGCAGGTGAAACGCTGATTATGCTGCACCCCGATTTTGATGGAGATATATCAGCACTTACAAAACGGGAATTGAAAATTGCGGAAGCACTTTCCTACCGGCAGCACGTTACCGTTGCAGAGATGCAAAAAATTGTAAGTATTCAAAAAATATTTCCGATAATTAAATCGCTGGTAGAAAAAAAAGTAATTCTCACTACCGAAGAGATAAAAAATCCTTACCGTGCAAAAAAAGAAACCTATATTTTTTTACATGAAAATTATAAAAATGATGAACCGGCGCTTTTTGAATTATTAGACAAATTTAGTACCTCAAAAAGAACCGAAAAACAATCGCAACTTTTATTGGCATTTTTAATGCTAAAAAGAAATGAAGATAGCATAAAAAAAACAGAATTGTTAAAAAAGTCGGAATGCTCGCCCTCATCACTGCAAACATTAATCAATAATAATATCTTGATTCAAAAAGAAATACAGAGTAGCCGTTTACCCGATATTTCTTCCATGAATAATATTAATGATATAAATTTATCGGAAGTGCAGCAAAAAAGTTTTTTGCAAATTAAAGAACTTTTTCAGCAATTTTCGGTGGTTTTGTTGCACGGTATTACCGGCAGTGGAAAAACGGAGATCTATATGAAGATGATTGATGAGGTATTGGCACAAGGCAGGCAAGTATTGTATCTGTTGCCCGAAATTGCGCTTACTTCACAAATTGTGAGCCGTTTGCAAAAATATTTTGGAAATAAAGTAGGGGTATATCATTCACGTTTTAATGAGTTTGAGCGAGTGGAAATTTGGAATAGAGTATTACAATATGGTTTAGATGGTGATTCAAAGTACTCGTTGGTACTCGGGGCGCGCTCTGCCCTCCTTTTACCATACCAAAACTTGGGACTCATTATTGTGGACGAAGAACACGATACATCATACAAACAGCAAGATCCCGCGCCACGTTACCACGCCCGCGATGCAGCCATAGTGCTTGGAAAATTGCATAACGCTCCTGTCTTGCTTGGAACAGCAACTCCCTCGTTAGAAACTTATTACAATGTAAAACAAAGTAAATACGGACTGGTAGAACTGTTTCATCGTTTTGCCGAAAGTCAATTGCCTGAAATTTGGATAGAAAATATCCCCGAAGCCCGAAGACAAAAAAAAATGGAAGGTCATCTGTCGCATTTTCTCATTGACAATATCGCAACTGCTCTTAGTAGAAAAGAACAAATTATTCTGTTTCAAAACCGTAGAGGATATGCCGTGCGAATGTATTGCAACTCATGTCAGCACATGCCCACTTGCATTCATTGCGATGTGACTTTGACTTATCATAAAAAATCGAATTTACTGAAATGTCATTATTGTGGCTATGCCATTGCTGTGCCAATCCGATGTCCACACTGCCAAAGTATGGATATTGAGATGAAAGGTTTTGGTACTGAAAAGATTGAAGAAACGTTAGCACAACTTTTTCCGGATGCAAAAGTAGCTCGCATGGACTTGGATACCACACGTTCTAAAACGTCGTATCAAAAAATTATTTCAGATTTTGAGAAACAGCGCACCGATATTTTAGTAGGCACACAAATGGTAACTAAGGGGTTGGATTTTGATAGAGTGAGTGTGGTGGGTATTTTGGAAGCGGATAATCTACTTACTTTTCCCGATTTCAGGGCGTTTGAGCGCGCTTTTCAAGTAATGGCGCAAGTAAGCGGGCGTGCCGGCAGGAAAGAACTGCCAGGCAAGGTGATTATTCAAACTTATCAGCCGTGGCACCCCGCATTGAAATATGTAACAGGAAACAACTTTCAAGCGATGTATGAAAATCAGATGGAAGAGCGCAAGAGATATCGCTATCCACCGGTGTATCGTTTGATAAAAATTACAGTGAAACATAATAACTTGGAATTAGTAAACAGCGCGGCAGCTGAATTAGCGAAAGAATTACAAAAAAGTTTTCCTACCCAAGTGTTAGGACCGGAGTTTCCGCTTATTGAAAGATTACAAAGCCAATATATAAAAGAGATTTGGATAAAATTTGCAAAAAATTCTTCCTTGGAAAAGAAAAAAGAGATTTTACAAAATGTTATTACACAGTTTCAAACACACTCACTACACAAACAGGTTAGGGTGGTGGTGAATGTGGATTGCTAAGAGATAATTAATTAACTTAATTTTCAAATTTCTACTTAATATGCAAACGGTATCACCCTCTTCAATTTTCGACTGTTCATCTCTTCGGGGAACTCTTTTTGGTAGCGTTTGTGGATGGCGTTGGCGCGGGGAACCAAATTGGCAAATGTCCACACAAAAAATACCAACCCCGGAACCGACCACGTTAAGATGGCAAAACCCAACCACTCTACCAATTCTCCAAAATAATTGGCACTGGTTACATAGTTAAACATAAAACCTTTTGGGAAATAGTGTTGGGTATCGTTAGGGTCTTTACGAAGATGCCGAATAATATAATCGGAACGAAGATTAATGATAAAACCTGCTATAAATAAACAGATTCCCAGAATAAATTGCCACGAGAGAAACCAATTTCCGCCCTCTGCCAAAACTCTCACAAACTTTGCAGGTTGATCGGGCAGGTGCGCTACATAAAACATCCAATACCCTTGCATCATAGAGTTTAAGATATTAAAAGAGATTCCCAAACACATAATTCCGATGGGCATCCTGCTTTTTCCTTTCAGTAGAAACGGAAAGATAAGGGTACGCTGAATGTAGTGCGTTTGAAAAATGAGCAAAAAAACCATAGGCACAACTTCCCATCTGTGAGGGGAACTGAGCCATAAAATAATCATTGATAGAAAAAT
>WRNX01000043.1 GCA_009776395.1 Lentimicrobiaceae bacterium | reverse complement strand
TTGCTTTTGCATAAACAGTATGTCCAACCACATAAAAGTCCACATTTATCTCCATGTAGGCAGGAACATTTTGCAAACTGTTAAGTTGTGAGTTGGTAAAATAAATAGGATTCGTTACATTCTCATAACCGTTACCAAATAATGTGGGGACTCCGGTAAAATAATATTCACTCATTTTATCGCCTACTTCTGCAGTGAAATAGGGGTCTCCTACGCCGGGGTAGTATGTCTGATATTTTATTACCGTATATCTTTTACTGCTATTTTGTTGTAAAACATTATGTAAAGTAACATTACCGTCATAGCAGGGACCACAAGTTACAGCAGTAAAAACTTCCAGCAACGCGTATCTGGGTTTGGTGGTTTGGCTTGACACATAATTTATTTGCAAAAATGAAATTATAACAAGCAGAATAATTTTAAAAATAAGAATTTGTTTCATATTTTCTATTTCTTTATCATTTTATGTACTAATTTTTCGCCTGTAAAACTTTCTAACGTTATAAAATAAATGCCGCTACCGAGATTTGCCGTATTTATTGATTTTCCGTTAAATATTACTTCGCTTACCTTTTGCCCAACTACATTTGTTATTTGAACGCTCTTTATCAATTCGCCATTACTGATGTTGATTTCGTTGGTAAACGGATTGGGGTAGAGCACTACATTTGATAAAATATTTTCTTTGATGCCAACCAAGAACCCGCACTCTATAACGGTTTCCGACAAAACTGTAAAGGTAGATCCGCTTTCAAAATCTTCACCGTTAACTTTTAACAAAACTAATTCATAATTTGCGTTTGGAATTGCGGTAATTGTCAGTATTGTACCATGTTCAACATCTGTTCCGCTTGGGATATTTCCAATGTTGGGAGCGGTTACGGTTAATGTACCGTTTGTGGGCGTTTCGTAAGTTACTTTGTACTGTTTCTGTTCAAATACTGCCGTTAAACTTCTTGGTGTTTCTACTGTAAATGAATATGTTGCAGGTGCGTCTTCTATGATTGTTTCACCCTCTTTCCAATAAACAAATTCATAACCGTCTGCCTCATTTGGAATTGCTGTTAATTCGGCAATATCGCCATAACGATATACAATCTGGTCTGAGGAAGCACCTGTTACTTCACCACCACCTGCCGGCTCAACCGTTGCGCTGATATTTATTACAATACCTTGCATTTTTGCTGTTAATACTTTTGTTGCGGCGGGCATGGTGTAGGTGAAACTTGCAGTTTGCGAAACTTGAACCGCTCCGTCCAACCATTCAACAAATTCATAGTTATCGGCAACTTCAACATCTACGGGCACTTGTTCATCTTCATAATAATCGCCGGCGCCTGTTGGAGTACCCGAATTAGCAGGATTTACCTCAAGAGTGAGATTAAATTTACCTTCTTCCGTAAATATACAGTTGATAGCGGTTGCAGCGATAACGGTGTGTTGAACTTCAAGATTTGGTAATACAGTAGTGCCGTTTATTGTAAATACAGATACATAATGACCAAATTCCGGTGCTGCGCTTACGGTAATTCCCGTATTCCATTCCACTTGTTCGTTATTGGCGATAACTGCTCCGGTGGCGGTTTTGGTTACGCTTAACGTACCTTGACCGGTTGCGGTGTAAGTTACGGCAAACATCTGAATATTAAAAGTTGCGGCAATCGTTATGTCTTGCGTAACAGTATAAGGTTGCCCGCTTGTGTGCGCGACGCCGTTTACCGTCAGTGTTCCAATGTTATAACCTTCATCTGGAATAGCGGTAATTATTAATACCGTTCCTGCAACTACTTCGTCTCCGCTGTTAATGGTAACTCCGTCTGCGGTAACAAGTAAAGAGCCATTGACCGGCGTCTGGTATGTTACGGTGTAGGTTGACATCAGCGTTACTTCCACTTCTTCATCTTCATCAAATATTGTTACGGTTCCTGTTGCATTAGCATAACCGGCTTTTGAAACGGTGTATGGATATGTACCATTTGGTTTTAAAGCCGTATAACCGCTTAACGTTTCACCGCCAAACACAATAACTGCATCATTAATTAATACGTTATTTACATCTTTAACTATAAAAGTAACAGTATGTTCGCACGTTATTTCAAACGGGTCGCTGTAATAAATTGGAGAAGAGCCCGAAGAAAATACCGCCTGAACTCCCGCTGTGTAAGTACCGTTTGGAAGTCCTGAAAACATAAACTCTTTGTTTGGATAGTTGGTAACAATGTCCATATCGTTAATATAGATAGTATATCCTTCTAACATTCTTGAGTTTGAAACTTCGCTATCATAACCGTAAGTAGCCGACTTACCTCCCTCTGCTTCTCCCGTTACGGTTACATTTGCTCTAATCAAAAATGCTCTCGAACCGCCAAAGTCTGTCCAAATATGATGATATAAAGTCCATGTTCCATCATATTCTCTGACCCAGTCAAGATTGAAAGTCGCGTTTGGTCCGTCTAAATCACTTGGAAGATAATTGGTTTCTTGCGATCCTGTTACAGAGGGCCACCTGACCAATGCATAGAATGTTCCGGAATAGGGTACATTGTCTAACGGCACAGTAATCCATCCATTTTCAGGCAAATAAAACGGCGCGCTTGAGCCTACCATTTCTCTGTCTTTGTTAAAAATATCAATCGTAACTGTTCTATTTGCAGTGCCATCTCCGATTCCTCCAACTTCGACACTTGTAATAAAACCCATTTCTTCGACAGGAAACTCATTTCCACACCAGATATATGGATCCGAACCTGGCAGCAGCGAAAAAGCGTCTTCGGGTCCGCCGTCGTCTAAAATATAAGATGTTGTATAAAATGTATTCCATGTAAACAGGGCGTCGCATCTATCCACTTCAACAGAGAGTTCAAAAGGAGTTTTAATAATATCGATTAACTCAATATCAAGGGTAAAATCCTCATCAATTTCAATGTTTGTATCGGCATAATTTAGATAACCAACTTTTGTAACTGAAATATCGTAAGTTCCTTTTAAAATTTTTGGAAACAGATAAATACCATCACTATTGGTTTTTACAGTATAAGAAAATAGCGGGGCAGTGTTTTGATTTTTTAAAGTAATCGCAGCGCCTACTACGGGATTTTTTTCTTCATCTGAAACCAATACGGTAACATTCGCTTTCAAATCTGCCGAATGTATTGGCGGGTTACTGATAGTTGCTTCCGACAAGAAACCTCCTGTATATTCCGCTTTTACAGCCCATCTATATTCACCTGTTGACACGCTTGAAAATGTATTATCGGTATAGGTAAGTCCCGACACGTTTTCAGAGAGGGTTTCCCAAGCCGCTTCGTTTGTTTCTTCGCCTACGGGTAATCTGTAAATTTTGTAGTTTTCTGCCGCACGGGTTTCGTTACCTGTACCATAAGTCGCCGATTTACCGCCTGTTGTTATTGCATTAACTCTAATCATTGGAGTAAAATCTAAAACATTCATATACAACAAATCATAACCAACACTACCAACATTTGGTCCGTTTGCATCACATCCAATAAAATTAGTTTGCTTTAAATCATAAGGAGGCCAGTAAACCATTACATAAAATTCATCCGAATAGGGAATATTATTTATTGGTACATTAAACCATCCGTCAGCGGATATATAAAACGGGTCGATTGTTGCAACTAAAGTCACGGCGGCGTTGTAAATTAAAATGTTAACTGTTTTTTCCGGATCCGCGCTTGGATTTGGCATACCATAAATATCAACGCTTACTATAACGCCATCTTCATTAACTGAAAATTTATTACCCCGCATTTCAGGCAAGAGACCTATGGATGAGTGTCCTGATTCAGCGGAACCGTCGTCTAAAATATAAAGTTTGTATAAATCAGGATTTCGCATCTCGAATGATATAACAACATTAGGGTCGTCAATAATATCGTCTGTTACAATATTTACAGGTTTATATGGCATATCATACATTTGAAAATCAAACGTTTTATCAGTTAATTCCACAACAACTTGATTGGTATATATTTGATACGTCGCTTTATGAGCGGTTATGTTATAAGTTTCATTACTAAATATACTCTGTATAGAATAGAAACCTGTTTCATCTGTATATACGGGTCCATAAGTATCTAATCCCCCAAATGTTATTTCAACGCCTTCAAGCGGAATTGAACTGTAATTGGTAACAGTTCCACTTATCGAAACCATAGGGAATTTTATCAGCGTAACGTTTTGCGTTGTCGTATTGTCTGCTGTTACAGTAATTGGTAAAGTATCAGAGAAATGTCCCAAAAAACTGTATTCCATGCTGTAATTGCCGGGCGTTAAATAAAACGAATAAACTCCATTTTCATCTGTCAATGTATAGAGTTCTGAGCCAACTATTTGCACTTTAGCGCCTTCCAATAAACCGTCCTCGTCGCTATCTACAACGCCTGTTAATATACCCATTCCGTCCATATCAAAAGATAAGGTAATATTTGGAAATCCTTCAAAAGTGGCTAAAGAACCTGCTCCTGCAGTTGGGTCTTGCCAGTCGTAATCCACCCCTGTAGCTTCGTCTTTATATCTGCGTATAGAGCGGACGTTACCGGGCGTTGAGGTACATCTAAAATACTCTGTCGAAGTGTAAGTCTGAGTATCAAATCTTTGCGCATATATTATCAAAGTTCCGCCATTGTATTGATAGGGAACGTTAAAAACTACAGGCGCTTCATACTGACCCGGAGGTAAAAATATGTTTCCGCTAAATACTTCCGTAAAGTTTGTATAAGGTACAAAATCGTTTAGATTTTCCACATCAACTTCTCCCATCCAAATCTTAATGGGAGCGTTTACGTTTGACGTTATATTTGTGTAATAACTAACGGCTGCTATCAATCCGCCATTTGTTCCTATTTCTTCCGGAAAATAGATAGATTGCGAAATACTTTTACGAAAAAGGAAATCAAAAGGTAATCTTTGATTTTGAGTGCCATCTCCAATGGAAACAGGCAAAAACGCTTCGTTTTTAACGAAAACTTGCATAATTTCAGTTTTGTTGTCTGCCTGATTTTGGTCTGTCGGCAATATTATTTCGCCATAAATTTGTTCAAACCCAACAGAGGTTGGCGTCCAAGCAAATACAAAATCTTTAGTTTCAAAAGGGGCAATTTCAACGCCGGGCAAACTTCCTAACTCAATGTCCACTGGGTCGGCAACTTTCATAAATTTAACCGTATAATCGGTAGCGGTCATTGTGTTAGTAAAACTTAAATTTCTTACCTTAACGGTATAATTTTCAGTTGTGTTTAATTCCGGCAACTTATTACCTTCAATAGATACCGCCATCAAGTCGTCAAAAATGGGTTTTGTACCTACCATCACGTTGTCAACTGATACGTTTAGGTCGCTTGATGATATTACACAATTGAATGTAAATCTAACCATACATGTTTGGTTTACATAAGAACTGATATTCGCCGTTTTAGTCATCCAATCTTCTGTAACGGGAGAGTGTTGTCCTGTGCCGACGGTAAGCAGAGTAGTCCATGAAGAACCGTTATTAGTACTAACGGCAACATTATAATTCAAAGCGTTAGCCGCCGCCGCCGTCCCGTCATTATAATTTGTTGCCTTGAAAGCAAACGACAATGTAGGGTCGCTTCCCACCTCTACGGCTGGCGTAATTATCGTTGCCGTCGCTGTGGCTCCTGAACTGTAAATATTTGCCCTAACAAAAGGTGAACCATTAACGCCACCACTTGTTACTCTTGAAAATCGGGTATAGGTCCACGTATTTGAACCTGCATCCCAGTCTTCATATAAAAAGAAAACTTTGCTATCGATATTTGCGGTAACATTAATGGTCAATGCCGGATTTTCCGAACAGTTTGAATTAATAGTCAATTGCGCCGTAAATTCACCTTTTGGAAGTCCGATGGCGTCTAAAGTTATTTGTATATTCAGTGGCGTTCCCGCTAAAACTGTCGCAGGCAATCCTGTAATCGTAATTCGCGGGTCTGTTGAAGTGTAACCCGTTACGTTTAAAGGCGCTGCTCCTGCATTTGTAATAGTTTGAACTACTACATTTGTAGATGGTTGGTTGTTAAAAACTGTTCCAAAATTAACAGATTGCGGCGTTACCGAAATAACGGGATCTTCGCCCAGAACAACAACTTGCAGAGGTGCTGTTTGGTTATCAGCCGGATTAAAGTCAGGGTCGGTTTCCAATATTACTTCGCCGTAAATATTTTCAACGCCTGCTGTGGTTGGTGTCCAGGTAAACACAAAATCTTCGGTTTCGGAAGGTTCAATAAAAACGCCGGGTAAACTTCCTATTTCAATATCCACAGGGTCTGCCACTTTTTTAAGTTTCACCGTATAATCGGCAGCCTCTGTGTTTGTATAACTTGAGTTTTTTACCTTAACGGTGTAATTTTCAGATGTATTTACTGCAGGTATCTTGTTACCCGTAACAGAAACAGCCGTTAAGTCCTGATAATCAGGTTTTGTGCCTATCCAAACGTCGTCAATAAACACGTATGTAGTGCCGGAATTCCTGTTAAAAGCAAATCTAAACTGGCAGGTTTGGTTAGCATAAGCGCTCACGTTCACCGTTTTAGTTTCAAAATTTGCAGATACAGGAGAGTGTGCATTTTGAGGCACATCCCAGATGTTAGTCCACGTACTGCTGCCAACAGGTCTAACTTCAACTCTATAGTTGAAAGTATTAGCCGCTGCTGCAGTAGTACCAGCTGTGTTAGTCGTTGCTTTGAGTTCGAAAGTCATAATCGGATTGTCTCCCAAAAATACATCAGGCGTTACTGCATTTCCCGATGTACCTGTTAACGCAACAAGCCCCGCTCTAATACAAGGAGTATTATCAACGCCTCCGCTTGTTTGTCTTGAAAAATTGGAATAAGTCCATCCTGCGGGGGCGCCTGCGTTCCAGTTTTCATCTAAAGGATTAAGTTGTGCGAATCCTGTTTGTAAAAAAAGGAACGCTAACAGAAATAAAGTAAAAAGTTTTTTCATAAAAATATAATTTAATGTTAATAGTTATCAGTTAGGGGCGTTGCGCGCAACGCCCGTACAATCAAATGCGCGCAACGCCCGTACAATCAAATGCGCGCAACGCCCGTACAATAATTTATAATGGCAAAAATAGATGTATCTCCATAAAAGAGGGATGGAAAAAAGTTTTATTTTGCCCAAATTTCAGAATTTGCGCAAAAAATTTAAAAATTTTGTTGGTTAAGTTTTTTTACAAAGTGTTTTAATTAGTGACTATAACTCGTTACATGTCTCTTGGTATTCAGAACTCGTTGCATGAATTGATTTCACATAAAAACTTGGACTTACTCCCGTTATCTCCTTAAAAGCATCATGAAAAGCATTTCTGGATTTAAAACCAACTCTATTTGCCACATATTCAATGCTGTATTTTACAGCGTCCGGTTCCGAAAACAATTGTTGCGCTTCTCTAATGCGATAACTGTTTATAAAAGAACGGAAGTTTTTATGAAAATGATTTTTAATAACTCGTGATACATAGTTTTGATTCGACTGAACTAATTTAGACAATTCTTCTAATGAAAACTCTACATCATAAATAATGGGGTTGGTTTCCATTAAGGTAACAATTCTGTGTAATAACTCTTTTTGAAATGTTTCCGATATAGGAACTTTTTGTTGAAACTTAATAATTTCAACATTCTTTTCAACCAGAACTTTATAAGCCCGTATTAATTTTCTTCTTTGCAAAATAATAACAAACAGTACAAAAATCATCAGTAATAAAACCCCTATTGTGATCATTCCAATAATTTTTTGATAATGAATCGTTCGTTCTTTAATTTGTTGTTCTATAAGAAATTGTTCAATTTGCCGATTTGTTTTTGAAACTTCATATTGGCGTTGTATTTGATTAATATCGCCCAAAATATTATTATTATAAATTGAATCTTTTAAACTTGAATATTTTTTATAATAATCGAATGCTTTTCTAATATTTCCTTTTGATTCCTCAATTTTTGACAGGGTAAGGTAATTTTTCGGCATTACCGTAATAGATTGTTTCTCTACTACTGCAATCGAATTAGATAAATTAAGATAAAACACAGCCGAGTCAAATTGGTTTTTTTCAAAAAAAATATTACCTATTTCATGATAACTTTCAATTAAACTTCGTGTATCATTTTTCTTTTTTGCTTCATTAACAGAATACTTACAATAATAAAGCGTTGAATCAATTTGATTTGTTTTTTTATAAAATAAAGATATATCATAAAGAATCGCTGGCAAGTAAACTGAATTTTGGGATTTGCTAAATGTCAATGCTTTATCATAATAAATAAAGGCACTGTCCATATTTCCTTTTTCTCTTTCTATGCTTGCAATATTAGTTAACACGCCAAAATACTTTGGTTTATCATCTGTAAGATTCAAAGCCTTTAAATAATATGTTTTTGCTATATCATATTCTGCAAAATGGAAATAAATCATACCAAGATTGTTATATATTATTTGCAGTTCAGATTCAAAATTGTATTTTTCAGCAAGTATCAAAGCATCAGTCATATATCTGTAAGCGTTTCGAAAATCGCTATAAGTCAAATATATAACACCTGCCATACTTAGCGATCCGACAGTTAACAACATCTGTAAGGAATCGGAACTTTCAGGAGCATTAATAATGATACCATAAAGGATTAATGCGGTATCCAAAATGTTGTTTTTATGATAGTAGATGGCAGTATCATACAGTTGCTGATGAGGCAGTTTCATAAAACTTGCAAAAGTCTCACCCATTTGGGGTGTTTTTGAATTTGGATTTTGACTAAAACTTACATTTAACCAAACGAAAATGATTAATAAACAACATAATAATTTCTTCATAACATTACATTTTTAAGGTTGCAAAGAAACATCAAATTTTTATATACTTTTGCACCAAAAAAACTATTTAAACAAACTGAAAAGCAAAAATAGAACGACACATCAAAGTTATGACGATATTTGAAAAATAAAATTTTTGAAACAGAACTAACATAAAACAGTAAATTATGAAACAATTTTTAAAGCAAAACAAAAATAATCCTTGGTTTTGGGTATTTTTTATTTTTATTGCGAGCACTTTAATTATAATGCCTCTAATGAGTATAAACGCTGGAAATTCAGGTGATGAAGATCCTTTTCAAATTCCGCAAGGGAAAAATATAGTGAACTATTTTAAAACACATGGAACAGACACTACTTGTTTGACTTTTAAAAATCTGAAATATTATGGGTCTTCCCCTGATGCTATTGCAGAGTATTGGAATCGTGCTTTTAATGTAGAGAATATTAGTAAGTCACGACATATTTTTAATGCGTTATATGGGTGGATTGCAATACTTTTCGCCGGACTAATTGCTTATTTAATAGGTGGTTGGCGTGCCAGCGTATTGACATTGCTACTACTTTTTTTGTCGCCTCGTTTTTTGGGACATTCTTTTAATAATACAAAGGATACACCTTTTGCCGCAGGAATAATGGCTGCAATCTATTTTATGACTCTGTTTTTCAAACAATTCCCAAAAGTTAAAATTTATACTCTATTGTTTTTAATATTGTTCATCGCATTTGCAAATAGTGTTCGTATTGGTGGCATTTTATTATATGCCTATTTTGGATTGTTCGGACTTATTTATTTAATTATGACTTATTGGCAAATGAGGAGAAGTAAGAATAAGATGCGCCTTGCCCCTACTATGCTATCAATAACCTCAAAAATGCTCCTTTATGGTTTGAGCGTAGCTATCATATCCTATTTCCTTGGTCTGTTACTTTGGCCATACGCGCTGCAAGCACCTATAAAAAATCCGTTAGAAGCATTTAATGAAATGTCAAAATTTTCTATTTCAATTCGACAATTATTTGAAAGTTCGCTACAGTGGTCAGACAACCTGCCTTGGTATTATACACCAAAGTATATTTTAATGACAATTCCAATTGTAATTCTTTTAGGATTAATTCTATTTTTTACTTTTATTTGGAAAGACAAAAAGAACTATTTTTACTATTTCATCATTTTTTTCACGTTTTTCTTTCCTGTTTTTTGGGTTGTTTATTCTGGAGCACATGTCTATCACGGCTGGCGGCACACTCTGTTTGCCTATCCCTCAATGGTAGTTGCAGCAGGTCTGGGATTTAATTCAGCGATAGAATGGATTACACAAAAAATAATGAAGAAAGAAGATATTCCCCAAAAATTGTAAAATTCGAGGAATAGAATCACTAAAAATTGTAAAATTCGGGGATTAGAATATTTTTTTATTTTTGCAGCAAAAAAAAATGATTAGTCGCCTATTAGAAAAACAAATAGAAAACAAACTTTTCAAAGGAAAAGCAATTATTATTTATGGTGCAAGACAAGTAGGAAAATCATCGTTGCTAAAACA
>WRNX01000042.1 GCA_009776395.1 Lentimicrobiaceae bacterium | reverse complement strand
AAAGTGGTGCGTTCCACTTCTGAGACAGGGAAGATTGATATTTACAACAGCCTTGGCGCGTGGGTACAATCGTTCGAGATAAGCGGAACAGAATCTGAAATAAACGTATCATCGCTATCGGCGGGCGCATACATAATCAAGTTGACTACCGCCAATCAAAAAATTTCTAATCTGACATTCATAAAAAACTAAGATAACAAAGATTCACTAAAAAAGAGGTTACTGCTCGCAAGGGTAGTAACCTCTTTTTATTTCAGATTCACGGAATTGTAGTGGAGTACGTGTAATTTTTAAACATTAAATCTAATGTGGAGTATATCTCCATCGTTTACCTGATATGTTTTTCCTTCCACAGAGAGTTTTCCGGCTTCTTTGCATTTGAGTTCCGATCCAAAAGTTACCAAATCGTCGTATTTAATAACTTCTGCACGAATAAATCCGCGTTCTAAATCGCTGTGAATAGCGCCGGCGGCTTGAGGGGCAAGGATTCCTTTTTTAATGGTCCATGCACGATTTTCTTTTCCGCCCACCGTAAAGAACGAGATGAGGTTTAATAACTTATACGCAGCACGAATCACTTTACGTACACCGGCTTCATTCAAACCTACATCTTGAAGAAATAACATCCGTTCCTCTTCATCGTCTAATTCTGCAATTTCAGATTCAATTTTTCCGGCAATAATCAACATCTCAGCATTTTTATCTTTTAAATACTCTTTTACTTGCTCTACATATTTATTACCGTTTACTGCATTTTCATCATTTACATTACACACAAATAGTTGCGGTTTTTCGGTAAGCAGGAGCAGGTCGGCAACCACGGCGCGTTCTTCGGGTGTTACTTCTAATGTACTTACATTTTGAAAATTTTCGATATGTTTTTTATATTTTTGAAGTACTTCAAAATCATGTTTGGCAGATTTTTCGCCCAGATTTGCTACTTTTTCTACTTTTGCTAACTTCCGTTCAATCTGCTCTAAATCTTTTACTTGCAATTCAAAATCAATAATCTCAATGTCTCTTACGGGGTCAATTGAGCCTTCCACGTGAGGCAGGTTCGGATTGTCGAAACATCTAAGCACGTGAATTAAGGCGTCGCATAAACGCACATCAGCCAAAAAAGTATTTCCGATACCTTCGCCCTGCGAGGCGCCTTTTGCCAATCCCGGTATATCCACAATATCCATCGTAGCGTAAACTAAACGTTCTGCCTTGATGAATGAATTAATATGTTCTAATCGTGGATCCGGTACATTACACACGCCGATATTTGATTTATTAGTACTGTATGCAAAATCGGTAATGGCTGCTTTTGTATGAGAAATGCAGTTAAACAGCGTTGTTTTTCCGCTGTTCGTAAGCCCGATGATTCCACATTTTAATGCCATGGGATTAGTGGTTAGTGATTAGTTTTTTTTAATTGATCAGATTAATATCTTCCACGCCTTGTATTTCGGGGCATTGTTCCATGATGGCAGCTTCTACCATGTGTTTGAGGGTCATTTTGGCGTGCGGGCAACTTCCGCATGCGCCGCGAAGTTGAACTCTAACAATGTTTTCAGGAGTTAATTCCATAAATTGAATATCGCCCCCATCTTGTTGTAAATAAGGACGAATTTGGTCAATAATTGAGGTTACTTTCTTTATTAATTCAGTATGTTCCATTTTGATGATTTTTAGGCCGCAAAATTAAAAAAAATAACAAGTAATAAGATCCCGAATTTTTGTATAAAAAAGTTTATTCTTTGTCAATTTTTTACATACACTTTCAATGCGCTTCGTACCAATTTTTTCCAAAACTTAATTCTGCAACTAAGGGTACCTGAATTTGCAGGGCAGATTGCATTAAGTTTGGAATAATTTCAGCAATGATATCCAATTCATCCATAGGAACATCAAAAACCAACTCATCGTGAACTTGCAGTACCATTTTAGTTTTCAAGTTTCTGTTTTTTAATTCTTTAAAAATGCTGATCATGGCAATTTTAATTACGTCTGCGGCGGTGCCTTGTATGGGCGCGTTGATGGCGTTTCGTTCCGCCGCTTTTCGTAACATGCCGTTGCCGGAACTTATATCACGGATATAACGACGTCTGCCCAGCAAAGTTTCTACATAACCATTTTTACGGGCAAACTCAACAATGCCATTCATAAACCGCTCAATTTTTGGGAAACTGTTGTTGTAGTCTGCAATGAGTTGTCGCGCTTCCCCTTGTGGAATGTGCAATCTGTCGGATAGACCAAAGGCAGAGATTCCATAAAGTATTCCAAAGTTGACGGTTTTTGCATAACGACGTTGCTCTTTGGTAACCTCTTTTAACGGTACATGAAATACATGTGAAGCGGTGGCTGCATGTATATCTTGCTGTTGTTGAAACGCATGGATCATATTTTCATCGTTTGCCATTGCTGCCACAATGCGTAACTCCACCTGAGAATAATCGGCAGAAACCAACACATTTTCTTTCGATGAGGGAATAAACGCCTTGCGAATCTCTTTGCCCCGCTCGGTACGAATGGGGATATTTTGCAAATTGGGATTTACCGAACTTAACCTTCCCGTAGAAGTTACTGTTTGTTGAAAAGTGGTGTGAATCTTTTCCGTTTTTGGGTTAATGAGTTGTGGTAAAGCATCAATATAGGTAGATTTTAGTTTTGCCAACGAACGCCACTCCAAAATAAGCGGAATGATGGGATGTTTGTGGTACAGTTTTTGCAAAATCTCTTCGCCGGTTTGATATTGTTTGCTTTTTGTTAATTTAGCATTCTCAATAATGTGCAGTTTTTCAAACAAAACCTCGCCTAACTGTTTGGGTGAGGCTAAATTAAAACTCATTCCTGCCAATTCAAAAACTTGTTTTTCAATATCTTGAATCTCTTTTGTAAGTGTTAACGAGTTTTCTTCCAACATCTTTTTATCAATCGTAACACCATTCCATTCCATATTGGCAAGTACTTGAATTAAAGGAGTTTCAATTTCATAAAAGAGTTTTGTTAAGGATGATTTTTCCAACTCTTCTTTAAAAACAGGAAACAATTGTGAATAAATTTCTACTCTTTCACAAACCGCCTCTATTTGAGATTTGAGATTTGAGATTTGAGAAGAGTTTATAAGTTGATACTCTAAACAAGATTCTGTAATTCTTTCCAACTGATGTGAAATTTCCGGTTGGATGAGATAATGCGCAAGTTGTAAGTCGAATATCTTGGATTTTATTTCAATATTCTGTTCTTCACAGTACTTAAAAATAGTTTTAGATTGAAATGTGACTATTTCAGAATTATTTAATAAAATATTTTGTAACACATTCATTTCTAAATTCAAAGAGTAATAGATCTGTTTTCCATTTTCAGAAAATACAAATCCCGAAATGATGTCATTGTTATAAATCCATTCAAAAAAAACAGATGGATAATTTTTCAAATAAAATTCAGACACAACTAATTCAATTATTTCATGTTGGGTATCGTTAAATGTTTTATAAAATGAAGATTCGGGATTGTTATTGGATGTAGCAATATGAACATTTTGTTCATTCATATTATCAAACAGATTTAACATTCCTTCTGCATTCTGTTTTCTGCTACTAAGGTTGCTTTCTAAAAATAAGGTTTCCTTTCTGCTTTCTGCTTTCTGCTTTCTGCTTTTTTCAGTTTCCTGCATTTCCATCAAAATTCTGTTTCCCAGCGCTCTAAATTCCAACTCGTGAAACAAACTTCTCAGGGCATCAAAATTGGGGGCGCACATTGCCATACTTTCAAAATTGTATTCAACAGGGACATCGAGCATAATGGTTGCCAACGATTTAGACATAAAAGCCTGATCTTGGTTATCTATTAATGTTTGGCGCAGTTTATCGTTTTCTACCTGATTAATATTTTGATAGATATTTTCAATAGAATGAAACTGTTGAATCAATTTTTTGGCTTTTACTTCGCCAATGTTTGGCACACCGGGTATATTATCGGAGGCATCTCCCCATAAGCCTAAAATATCAATCAGTTGTTCGGGTTGTTCAATGCCATATTTTTCACAAATCTCTTTAACGCCAACTACTTCTGCATTTTGTCCAAATTTTCCGGGTTTATACATATATATATTATCCGAAACCAACTGTCCGTAGTCTTTGTCGGAGGTCATCATAAAAACTTGAAAACCTTCTGCTTCCGCTTTTTTAGATAGTGTTCCGATAATATCGTCGGCTTCATACCCGTCTTTTACTAAAATGGGAATATTAAATGCTTCCAACAGTTTGTAGATGTATGGGATAGCCTTAATAATATCTTCGGGGGTGGCTTCTCTGTGCGCTTTATATGCTTCAAACTCGGCATGGCGCAAGGTAGGGGCGCCCGTATCGAAAGAAACCGCTATATGAGTAGGATTTTCTTTTTGAATCAATTCATACAGCGTATTGGTAAAGCCGAAAATTGCGGAAGTGTTTAATCCTTTGCTTGTTACTCGCGGTGAGCGAATCATGGCGTAATAAGCGCGGTAAATGAGCGCAAGGGCATCTAAAAGGAAAAGTTTTTTTTGAGTGATCATTTTTTGAGATTTGAGACTTGAATAAATTGGTGGCAAAAATAAACAAAGAAGCGGCTATTTTTCAATAAGCCGCTTCTTTTTTTTAAAAATGAAAAACTACTTATCTATTTAACAATAAGTTTTACGCTATTAGCGCCAACTTCGGTAGATACTTTTACAAAGTAGATACCTGCGCTAAGGTTGGCAGTGGTAATCGTAGTATTTTCTGCATTTACTTGTGCGGAATAAACTACTTGTCCCATATAATTAATGAGTTCAATACTGTTAATCAATCTGTTGCACTCAATATTCACTATATCTGAAGCGGGGTTAGGGAATAATTTAGTTTGCACGCCATTTATGGTAAAATCTATAATACCATCTGTATCCACTGTAAGTTTGCAAGGGATTTCAATTGTTTCGTGGTCGGGGTCATTTGTAGTAACAAGTATTACTGCTTCATACTCTCCTTTTTCAAGTTCTGTGGGGTCAATAATTGCGTCAAAAGATTTGTTGTCGGCAGGAGCAACTATTCCTTGTGTATCACCTTCTATTGACAACCAATCCTCTTCTCCCACAACTGCTTTTGCTTCATATTCGCCATCTGCTTCACCTGTATTATTAATTGTAATAGGAACAGTAATTGCAGTGGTTGCACCTTCTACAACAGTTTCATCAATTGAGGCAGGTGTGACATTCATGACAGGATACTTTTCTTCAATAACAAGTCCTGGATAATAATAAAAATTATCAATATAGTAAACTGAGTTTGCAGTTGGAGGCCAAAAATCAACTCCAGCCAATTGTAATGTACCAGGATTACCTTCTACATCAATGCTATATTGCCATTCATAAATTTGTTTTCCATTGATATAGATAGTAGCATAGTCCTCATCCAAATCAATATAGACAGCTATTTTAATCCATTCATTAAGTCCCGGTAGATCGAAAAATATTTCTTCGTCAGCCACAATCAGATAAGTTCCTAAAGGAAGGCCATAAGGATTTGATTTCATATTAAAAAAACAGTCAAATGCCCATTGGCTATCATCACCATCTACAATTTGTAGTACATTAAAATATGCAGGCACGTCATCGGGAATAAATAATTCAAAACTAATCGTATAATCTCCTGATATTTTATCTCCTGCTTTAAAAATAAGGTCGGTGCCATCAGTACATTTTGCAGATTGAGGGGCAGAAGAAGATTGCTCATTAGAGATTAAAGCATCTTCATCAGAGCCTGGATCATTACTCCATGTGGTCCACCAATCCGGATAAGATTGGGCTACATAAGAATTATTGGAGACATCGTCAAAGTTAAAGATTGGCTCACTTTGAATCTCTTTAATTCCTCTTGGCACATCAAAAGCATAATTATCAATATAGTAAACAGAGCCTGCTTCGGGTGGATAGAAATCGTTGGCAGCCAATTGTTTGTTAGGAGTAAGCCCTGCACCTTCGCAAAGACTGAATTGCCATTCATGAAGTTGTTCGCCATTAATACTAATTCTTGCAATATCGTTATCTATATCAACATAAATGGAAACAGGAAACCACTGATTATTGGGCGCAGTGAAATTGATAACTTGATCATTTTGAACAATATACGTTCCATCATAAGGACCTCCTTGTCCAGCAGCGGTAACATTAAAATAAACTCCCACTGCCCACCAATCTTGTGTAGGATTACCTGTAGGCGAGTGTTGGTGTAGTAAGTTAAAATAGGCAGGCGCATTATTCGGAATATACATATCAAAATCAATGGTATGAACTCCTTTGGTCTGAAACATCGGATGAACCAAATCAGTACCAGTACCATTGGCTTGAAAAGTTAATTTTGCAGAATTGGGGGTAGATTCAGCCTGTTCATTTGAAATCACTGCATCTTGGGAAGTGCCGGACTGGTTTTCCCATGTCATCCAAAAATCAGAATAATATTGTGCGACATAATCACCGTTAGTTGCTTCATCAAAATTGCATTGCCGTCCAAAAGAAACATCGGTTACGTAAAATTCTGAACTAGTACCAGCTGTTGGAGGAAATAGATCGAAAACATCAATTACTTTGGGACATGGTTGGGCAGGAAAGGTACCCAATGAATATTTCCATGAATGAATTAATTCATCATTAATATATAGGAAAGCAGTGTCATTGTCAAGGTCCATAATATTTTTAACACTAAACCATGTGTCGTGAGTAAAATTGAAACTTTTTGCATCCCCTACTCCACCTGCATCCATAGTACCAACTCCAGGCGCACTGCCAGCCTTGTTAAAATAAACTTGAAATGCCCAAATGTCATCACTTCCATTTCCGACAAAGTCGGCAATAACATTATAGTAAGCAATTTTACCTGCAGGTACAAAGATGTTAAAATTTAGAATCCATTTTCCAGCACTTTGTTGACCGAGTTTTAAAACCTGGTCATTGCCGTAAGTAAAATGTACACATTGTTTACCATCCATTTCGTCAACAACGCCATCTTCAGCGCCGTTTATAGCTCCCGAAAAGGTTGTCCAGTAATCTCTGCCCATATCTTGGGCTTGATAGGCTAATTTTTGACCCGCTTGATAGTCGGTAAAAAATTCACAAATTTGAGCGCTTAAAGTAAAAGTAAGGAAAGCGCCCACCATAAATAATAATAATTTTTTCATAAGCATTAAATTTTTGATAAATAAATTTGGTTAGTTTGATTTGAATGCGCAAAAATAATATTTTTTTAATAAGTGGGGAATTTTTTTGTCAGGTTTTTTTAACATGCAATAAAAAACTTACAAAAAGAAACTATCTTACTAATTTTCTAAATATATTTTCTATTTTTGCTGCCCAAATGTAAGAGATGGCTGCGTTTTTAACATTGTATCATCAAATAGAAAGTAAACTAACTAATATAAAGCAAGTTATTGAAGAAAAAGTTGAAGAAAATAAAACTCTGAAAAATAATCTTTCAACTGCTTTAGAAAAAATTACACAATTAGAAAACGAAGTAAATCTGCTTACAGAAAAAAATAAAGTAATAACAATAACAAAAACAGCATTATACAAAGAAGATAAGAAACAAACAGAAAAAAAAATTGATAAGTTGGTGCGGGATATAGACCACTGTATGGAGCTTTTAAATAGAATGCAATGGAAGATGGAAACATAAAGATTAATATCACAATTGCGCAGCGTCTCATCGAATTAACAATTAAACAAGAATGGGAACGCTACTATAGAGAAGCCGAAAAAATAATCAATCACAGTTTTTTCAGTTTTGCAAAACAATGGGCATATAAAGATTATCAAGATATTTTATCAAAATTATTGGTAGATGTAGTAGTGAAAAACATTGAATGCAACGAAAGACTGCAAGAATATGAAGAAGATCTAATTCCTAAAATGATAGAACTAAATGAATTAGCAAATCGCATTCCCATTGATTAACGCGTTCTTTGACCATTATATATCCCGCTTTGTTCACACTACGTTTGATAAACTCAATTACAAACCTAGAAGTTTGACTCTTTGGAGTTAGAACCTGCCGTTTTTACGGACTTTCGACCTGCAAAGGCAGCTTCAAAAAATATTAGATAGGAGTTTATAAACCCTATTAAGAACAATGGCGGGATTTTTTATTAATTGAAAATTAACTATTAACCATTATATATTATTATGACAGCAATTTACATTATATCAGGAATCGTTGTTGGGCTCATTGCCGGAGTGTTTGTAGCCCTTACCATTTTAAAGTCGTCCTTAACCCAAAAAACCAATGCCATGTTGAAAGGGGCGCAAGAAGCATTAAAAAAAGCCAATGAAGATGGTGAACTCCTTAAAAAAGAGAAAATTCTGCAAGCAAAAGAAAAATTCTTACAGATGAAAAGCGAACATGAACAGTTGGTAAATGAAAAAAATCAACAAATCGCAGCAGGAGAAAATCGTATCAAACAAAAAGAAAACTCAATCAACCAAAAATTAGAAGAACTCAACCGAAAAAGTCAGGAAAATGCAGTATTAAAGGAAGATCTTTCAAAACAGATTGAAGCAAACAAATTTAAAAAGTCGGAATTGGATAAACAAACCGCTATTCAAAAAGCCAAGTTGGAAGCGATTGCCGAACTTACCACACAACAGGCTAAAGAACAACTAATTGCATTAATGGAAGAGGAAGCGAAAGCAGACGCTATGGTGCTGATAAATGATATTGTAAACGAAGCAAAAAATACCGCCGCCGCCGAGGCTAAAAAAATAGTGATAAAATCGGTGCAAAGATTGGGTGTGGAAGCCGCACTAGAAAATGCCGTTTCCGTTTTTAATATCGAAAATGAAGAGATGAAAGGGAGAATTATTGGACGCGAAGGACGTAATATTCGCTCTTTAGAAAGCATTTGTGGCGTAGATATTATTATTGACGATTCGCCCGATGCGATTCTCATTTCCAGCTTTGACCCAATTCGACGCGAAATTACGCGTCAAGCATTAGTAAAATTGGTTACCGACGGACGTATTCACCCTGCACGTATTGAAGAAGTAGTAGCAAAAACCAAGAAAAATATTGAAACAGAGATTGCCGAAATAGGAAAACGAACCTGTATTGATCTGGGAATCCATAACCTTCCCAACGATTTGATGCGGATTGTAGGAAAAATGCGCTACCGCTCTTCCTACGGGCAAAATCTGCTGCAACACTCAAAAGAGGTGGCGAATTTGTGTTCCATCATGGCTGCCGAGATGGGCTTAAATCCAAAAATTGCCAAACGTGCAGGATTGTTGCACGATATTGGAAAAGTGCCAGATACTGAATCCGATTTACCGCATGCAGTATTAGGCGCCAAGTTGGCAGAACAGTTTAAAGAACGTCAGGAAATTATTAATGCCATTGGCGCTCACCACGACGAGATGGAGATGGATAATCTGTATGCGCCTTTGGTGCAAGTGTGTGACGCTATTTCAGGCGCCCGACCCGGCGCCCGCCGCGAAGTGATTGAAGCCTATACCAAACGTTTACAGGATCTTGAAAATATTGCACTTACCTATCCCGGCGTTGTTAAAACTTTTGCTATCCAGGCAGGTAGAGAACTCCGCGTAATTGTGGGTGCAGAGAAAGTTACCGATGACCAGGCCACACAAATTTCGTTCGATCTTTCAAAAAAGATTCAGAATGAAATGACCTATCCGGGGCAAATTAAAATAACAGTGATTAGAGAAACAAGGTCGGTGAATTTTGCAAGATAGAAGTAAAGTAGCATTTTTTTTCTTGCATATATAATGATTTTTTGTTTCTTAAATCACTACATTCCTGCGTATATCATCTCTCATTCTAATCGCTTCGTTTCTTGCACATTCATCAAAACGTTCGGCACCGTTTTCTACTTTTTTGTATGCCAAAAGAATAGAACGGGAGGCATTGACCACTCCGCCGTTTCCGTTTTTCAGATAAAGTTTTATATCTTCTGCTTTTCCGCCTTGCGCACCATATCCGGGAATGAGGAAGAATGTTGAATCTAACTGTTGGCGAACCTCGCGCGCTTCATCGGCAAACGTACACCCCATAACACCACCAATAGAAGAAAAACCGCACCTACCCAAAAAATCTTTTCCCAAACTGTTAATTTTTACACCCACAACATTATACACTCTCCTATTCACCTCCTTTAACTCCTTTTCCTCATCAATTTTCAAGTACTCAATATCTTTTGCTCCTTCGTTTGAGGTTCTTATCAACACAAAAACACCTTTCTCTTGGTTTTGAATAAAAGGCAAAAAGGGCGAAATAGTATCCATACCCATATAAGGATTGAGGGTCATAAAATCTGCTTCAAAATCTCCGGAAAAGTGTGCTTTGGCATACATTTCTGCGGTTTTGGCAATATCACCGCGTTTTACATCTGCAATAATCAATGCTTTACGTTCTCGCAAGTAAGAAAGTGTTTTTCGGTACGCTTCCAACCCCTG
>WRNX01000041.1 GCA_009776395.1 Lentimicrobiaceae bacterium | reverse complement strand
AAAATAAACCAAACCGTTGTAGATAACCGGAGCGGCGTGTCCTTCGCCGGTTTCCGTTTTCCATACTAAAGAAAACTCGGAAGAAAAGTTTATGTTTTCATCGGTATGAACTATATTTTGATAACCGTTTCCTCTAAAACAAGCCCATTTTCCTGTTAATGATGATGAACTTTCTGAGTATCGCAAAAAAAACTCTCCAATAATCACTTCATCGGCTTTTCGTGTTTTTCCTTCCGGCCGATTGTCTGCGCCCGGATTTTGAATGGTAATATTAATTTTCGGATTATAAAGATGCCAAAACAGGATAATCCCTGTGTAAATCAGTGCAATTACGATGATGAGAAGTAGGGGGATGTTTTTCTTTAACCAATCCAATTTATCTCTTTTTTACAAAACCATAAAATCATTGGATCAAAAAAACATTTGAATACGCTATTTGATCTTTTATTAATATTCCCAAATTTCGCTTTCAAAGTTGCGAATTTCGTTCATTATTTTTTCAGATTCTAGACGTTGGTCGCGGGGATTTTTAATATACTCCTGTATTTCGCGATTATTTTGTAGATTTCCTTCGGCAATGATGTAACTTGAAAAATAACGTTTCCATGTCATCACATCATCAAAAGTAATTTCAAGTGCGGAGTTTTTGGGCCAATAAAAACGTTGTTGGGCTAAAAAGGGTCGCAACTCGTCATATCTAATATACCCCAATCTTCTTTTCGTATTCAAATCAAATACCCCCTCTTCATCCGATCCTTCAATAGCATCTTTTTCATATTCAAAGAAAGGTTCAATTTCAAGAATGCGTACACTGAGTTCTCCTCTGTTTTTGTCGAAAAACCATACTTCTTTCAGGCGATAATACATGATTTGCGCAGCAGTAAATTTTTCAACAATTTCTGTTTCACCTGTAGGTTCTCCCGTTTCGGGATCAAACTTGGTAATTTTTCTGGTATTGGCAAGTGCGTTTTTTATGTCAGTACGTGGAGTTATAACATTACAGTCTTCATTTGTATAAATTGGGAGCGCATTTTCATTATCAGGATTATCCATATCTATGGCATCCATAATAAGTTGTCCTAAACTTTTATAGATTCCCTGTGGTTCGGTAGGGAAATACAATGCGTGGTTTCTTTTTTCGCGCAAGTCTATTTCTCGCCAAATATATACTTGCCACATTACATCGCTTTGTTTTACAGCAGGGTATGGAACGGCGCCAGGCGAATCGCTCACTTCTACGATCTCCCACGGCGCCATAAGTGGAGGAGGAATTTGAGTATCCTCGGTTTGTGCATACAAAAAGGTAATGGATACCAATGACAGGATGAGAAAAATTTCTTTTTTCATATTTTATTTATATTTATTTATTGTTTTATTAGTACAGAAATTGGATTTAATGTTCTGGAACCGGCAATGCTAGAAACTCTGATATCTTGGAAATAGATAACTGTTCCTGCACTGCAAGAATTTATTTTATTTATTACTGCTTCTGAGAATTGTCTGCTTTTACATGTGATGGGCGGATCTTCAATACCTTTAATGATAAAAGTAACTTGATAAGAATTTACCGTCCATCTGAGGTCGTAAACAAAATCGGTTCCCATATCAGCAGTAATAAAAGGATTGGCAAGCAACTCCGGTTTTGAAATTTTAGTTCCTTTAAAATTTCCGCCAAGAACAGCCACTGGGTCAGGAACACGTTTAACACGAAAATCGTTGGAACCCATCGGTTGTGTTTTTCCGTCAATATTAGCAGCAATATTTATAGTAACTAATTTTCCTGCCAAACTTTCAGGAACGGTAACATTAAATTTACCGGGTCCTGCTTGGGTGTATGATCCGCCACCTGTTAAAGATATAGATACTTTATCAGCGGAAACAGAAGCGCTAACAGAAATTGGGTTTTCAATTCCTGCGTACAATACGTTCATTTTGTCGGCTGCGGCAGTAGCGGAGGGCGCCATTACCGAATAAACTGCATTAAAATTATGGTATTGCGGAAGTCCGTCTGTGCCGGTCATCTTAATAAATCCTGTATAATTATAATCGCCCACGTTATTCGTTGGGATTCTCAATCGTGCAATTCCTTCATCCCCTTTTACCAACGATGCGCCCTGGGTTGATGATAATACGCCGGTTCCCATTCGCCACCACGCTTCTATGGGTTGTTTGTCATCATAAGCGGCAACAATGATATCGGCTTCATAAGATTCACCTCTGAAAACAATTTGAGATTTGGGGATCACTTTTGCAGTTACATTAGAAAACTTAAAGTCGCTTAATGTAATAGAACGAATGATATATTTTAAGATTCCGGACTCGGCATTTCTCACTTCGCCAACGGTTTTATTTAATAATGTAACTCCTGCGGCAAAAATTACACCATCAAAATAGTGGGTTTCCCAATTTTCCGGAGTTCCCGTTGCATTCTTAAATTTTGCGTTTACATCCAATCCAATAGTTTCTGCCATAGCGGCACGGTCATCTTCATTTACAAAAGCGAGCAATTGATTGCGATACTTTTCAATACGTCCTTTCAATTCCATAGCATTTTCTTCATTAATCATAAAATTGGTTGACTTACTTGAATTATCTTTCGATTTGAGGTCAACTACTGTTTTTACGGTTCCATCTTCGTTATAAGCGCTGGTTCCTTCAACAAATTCAATATATTTAATTTTTAACGCTTCAATATATTTTACTATTTCATCCGAAAGTTCTTTAAGTTGGTTTGCTTTTTCAAATGCTTCTGCTACTTTTTCTTCGCCTAAGATTGATTTTTGTCTGTTTAATTCGGCATAATCCTGATTATTTTTACTTACTGTTATTTGGTTTGAAGTATAAAGCGCTCCATCCACAATAGAAAAAGCATTGAGAATATCTTTGGATACATTTAACGCTAACAATGCGGTAAGCACTAAATACATCATGCCTATCATTCGCTGCCTGGGGGTTTCCGGACAATTTGTTGCTCCCATATTTTATTTTTTATTTAAGATTTAAAATTTAAAGTTTAAAGTTTTTTTAGTTACGAGTTACATTAATCACTAACCATTAATCACTAATCACTAACCACTAATCACTGTTTTGTCATTGCGGCTAACATATTGGCATAGATAGCGTTTATTTGGGCTACGTTTTTAGAGAGGTTATCAATTTCCTGTTTGTATTTTTGAGTTTCCTGTACGGTGTCATTCATTGAGTTGGCGAGTTGGGCAGAGTTTTCCTGCATTTTTTTGTAATTCTCTAAAATGGTTTGATTTCCTTGTTCTTGAATATGTCCAATTTTTTGCACATTTTGCATTTGGGTATCATGCAATTTTTGTGCATGTTCTTTTTGCATATCATACATTTCCTGTACATTTTTCACTTGCATATCGGAGGTAGAAGTGAGGGTAGTTTGTAATTTTTGAGTATGTTGTTTTTGAATATCAAACAATTCTTGTGCGCTTTTGATTTGTTTATCGGTAGTATCAGATAGCGCATCCTGTAATTTTTGGGCATTTTGTTTTTGCACGTCAATCATCTCTTGCATACTTTTCACTTGCAAATCGGAAGTTGCGGCGATTTTATCCTGTAATTTTTGAGAATTTTGTTTTTGCACATCAATCATCTCTTGCATACTTTTCACTTGAATATCTGAAGTAGCGAAGATGGCGTCTGCCGATTTTTCATATACGCCCGTAAGATTTTGCACGGCGTCTTTGGCTTTAGAAAGATTTGCCACATAGCCTTCGGTAGCGGCGGCAGCATCGGTAGTATAAGAAAGTTTTCTTGCATTTTCACTCAAGTTTCTCATCCCTGAGGATAAACTTTCTATTAATTCAGGACCAATTTTGGCATCTGCCAACATTTTGTCCAATTGTTGGGTAACAGACCCTTTGGATTGTTCTTTTCCTGTAACATCCTGTTGTCCTAATTCAGGGTAAACCAATGCCCAGTCATAATCTTTATGAAGGGGTTCAAATGCTGAGAAAAGGAAAATAATGGCTTCGGTAAACATACCCACCATCAACATTTGGTCGGCTAAATTCCAGTGAAGAATTTTGAAGAGGGCGCCTGTAATTACTATGGAAGCTCCAATTCCATACAATTTAGCCATGAAGTTCTTGTAAAGTTTGCTACGAACGATTTTGTAAAGACTCATATTTTTTTATTATTTAAGATTTAACGATTTTCAATTCTTACCTATATACCTTTGAGCCGCTTCCTTTGTTAGCGTCTTTTGGGTTTGTGATAGCATGTTGTATGCAACGGAAACCGATGTAAGAAGTGCAAGTATCCTGATATTGATAATCTCTGGTATATACATTAATATATTTGCTAATATCTTTCCAGGAACCTCCTCTTATTACTTTTCTTTTTCTTGCAGGATTATCATCCTGAGTAGCTTTATATTTATACAAAGGATTAATATCAGAAGTAAAAACGGAAGCGGAAGGGTTATAAGTATCGCGACACCACTCGGCAACGTTACCGCTCATATCATACAATCCCCAATCGTTTGGATTATAGAAAGCCACTACAGCAGGATATAGACTTCCATCCGCCATATAGTTTCCTCTTTGGGGTTTAAAATTTGCCAAAAAGCATCCGTTAGGATTTGCCGGATAGGGACCTCCCCATGGGTAAGGATTATTAGGGAGTCCACCTCTTGCCGCCCATTCCCAATCTGCTTCGGTGGGCAACTGAAAATCGTGCTCCACAGGGTATCCTCTGCTCAAAAGCCACGAATTGCGCTGTTGCGAACGCCAATGACAAAACGCCTGACTTTGCAACCAGTTTACACCTACCACAGGGTAATGACTGTATTGGGGATGAGAAAAATAGTTCATCGTCATGTGTTCATTATCCGAATAGGTAAATTCATAAATCCAAACCAATGTATCGGGATAAATATTTACCACTTCTCTTCTTATATATCTATCCAAATTTCCGTCCACCTGACTGGCTCTGCTGGCGAACATCCCTCCAATGGGGCTTCCCTCTTTTTCTTTTTTAGCGGCTTCATCATAGTCAAAAGTCCAATACTCGTAGTTCAGTTTAGCCACATTAATTCCCAGCGGACGATAGTGATAGTATCGGGTATTGATTTTAGTATAGAGCGGGTCTAATGCTGCTCTCACTTCTTCGTCGTTAGAGTTCCATGGAATATCTTCTCTCCAGTTAATCAATTTTGGTTCTATAATATCGCCGGCATTATTATCGCCAACATTCTTTTTATATTTCATGTAATGTCCATATTTACTTTCAATTTCCGCTTCGCCCAACAGGGTGTGTGCGATAGAGTCGCGCACCCAATTCACAAATTGGCGATATTCATTATTGGTAATTTCTGTTTCATCCATCCAAAAAGCGGTTAAAGAAATTGTTCGGGGCTGCGGGGCAAATGTTATATCAGGATCATTTTCGCCCACTCCAAGCGTAACGCTACCGGAGGGAATATAAACCATTCCGTAAGGGGTGAAGGTAATAAATTTGGTTTTATTAGTAACTCCAACCAATTGTCCATCCCCTGAATTTTTGCAAGCGGCAAGGCATAGCAAAATAGATGCAAATAAAGCTAATCTTTTCATTATTTAATATGTTATAATTTTGGGAAACGTTAAAACTAAATGATTATTATATTTAGTATTGATTTTGATATAAACGTCTTGATGATCCATACCCTGTTAATGCTTTTTCTTTATAAAAATTAAATCCGTATCTTACCACTAATTCAAAATCGCCCCAGCTGCCTCCTGCTTTCCACGCATACTTGGTAGTTTGAAAAGTATAGGCAACTCCTATTTCCAATCCTTTCAAAAATTCATTTGAATCGTTGTAGAATGGGGTTGCGCCAAAAAGTGCGGCAATACCGTTATCTAACTGATAGGAAACGCCAAACCATAATATTCCGTTGTATCTTGCCAATGCCATTAAGTGCAAATGCCAAGTAGCAAAATCAGTTTGAATAAGCACGTGAGGTTCAATAGACCAAGGCACTGGTGTTTTCAAATCCCAAATATACCCTCCGGAAATATAGAGTTGTCGGGGAATACGAAGCAAGTTTTCCTCACCTGAAACACGTATTCCTCGAAGAAGTTGTGTTCCGGATACTCCTACATACCAGGTGGGCGCTTTATAGTGCAACCCAAAGTTTATATCAAAATCAAGAAACGATTCTTTCGCAAGAGCAATAGTGGGATCGCCTGTTTGATTGGGTTTCCACTTTGCCTCATCGGGTTTTTGGTTTAAGAATCCAAATTGAATGCCTACTCCTAACCTACCGCCACGAACGCGAAACTTGGAAGCGTATCCCAAACGAAAGCCAATATTATCATGAATTCCGTTTTTATCTTTAAGAAACATAATCCCCAGTGCGCCTCTAATTTGTTTAATATAAGAGTCTAAATGAATTAATACTTGTTGTTGATCATATTTGTTATAAACTGGTTTTCCCGGTTTGTTATTTTTATTATTATCACTATTGTTGGTAATTCCTTCCTGTGTAGCAGTTTCATCTTTTTCTCTCATTAATATATTTCCTTGTCTCAATATTCCAATAAAATTAAGATGTTTTTCATTTTCGCCCATTGCGCCTGGGTTAAAGTAGGGTTGTGTATAAGGGAAAAAAGAGAATTGGGGGTCTAATTGGGCAAAAAGTTTACAAAACGCAAACAGAAAAACAATGATTAAACAGTATTTAATACGCATATTGGTTTTTATTTTTTGGTGTGCAAAAATAAATTTTTTATTTAATTGTTTACAAATTATTATGAAAAATATCCAACAAATTTATTTATAGAAAGATTTATTAAATCAGTGAAAAGTAGTAAAATAATAAAAAAATATACTACTTTTGCAGCAATTTTGAATAAAAAAAATTAATCTGTAAATAAAGAATTGAAAAATTGATAAAATTGTAGAGAAGTTAATGTAAAAAAATTGTCTAATGCGAGCCTGTACAGTAAGTTTTCTTGTTGCAATTATGTTATTTCTAAATCAACAATTATTGTTTGCGCAATCTCATGCCGTGCATGAAATTGACTCTGTAATGGATCTTTCCCCTGATTATTTACCCACCTCTTTTTCATATAATCAATCTATTAACTTTAATTATTTAACATTCATACCTGTTGATACAGGTATGACTACCACGCATCTTTTTGATCCCTTATTTCATACAAAAAATATTTTCCAAAATTTGGGAATTTGTGGACAGGCTCATCAATCTATGATTTTTAATTATCAAAGAGAGATGGGGTTTCTGTATCAAACATTACCCTATTCGCTGTTTTTTAAAAAGCAGCCGGATTTGACCTTTTATAAATTAAGTACTACCTATTCAAAAATTGCTTATTCCTTTGGATTTCCAAAAGAGAATGAAATATTTGCCACTTTTGCAAAATATATGAAAGGGGTTACTGTTTCTGCCAATCTATATGCCATTTCTAATGAAGGCGCTTTTACAAGTCAAAACAGTTCCAATCTTTGCGGCGATATATTGGTTCATTATGAACTTCCATCTTCTATATACGGATTTAGGGCAAGTTACATTATCAACCATTTAAAAAATTTAGAAAACGGAGGTTTGATTGATATTAAGCTCTATCAGGATACCTCTATGAATGTAAAAAATTTTCAAATACAAACTCCAAACGCTTATTCAACCATTACTACTCATGATTTTTCACTTCAAAATTATGTGAATATTAAAAATAAGAATAACAGATATTTTGGAACTGTTACCTACGATTTTCAATTAGGAAAAACAACCCTCATATACAATGATATCATTGACACAAGTAGTAGCCGATACGAAAATTACTATTATTCTACTATCGCAACCAACGATTCTACGAAAATAATGAATGTAAAAAACGCCATTCAATGGAGTAACTACTCGCCCTACAAAGAAAAGGAAACCCAAAGAAATTTTTTTCATGTTGCTGGCGGACTATTACACGATTACGCCAATATTCAAAACTTATATACCTCTTTCACTTCTTTGTATGCTTTTGCCAGAACGCACATTCATCTATTTGATGTAATGGATATTACAGGCAGTTTTTCCTATTCGTTTTGGAGCGATTATTCCAATAATGATATGGCTGCAACAGCGGGTATTTCATTTTCCATTAACAAAGAAAAAGAACACGCAATAGGGTTCAATGCAAGTTATTACAGAAATGATCCTGAATATTTTATGCAACATGTTACGGTTAATAATTTCAGGTGGGCAAATCAATTTTTGAAGCAAAATTTTTTACAGATACAAACTTTTTGGAATTACAAAACTTACAATGTTTCAGCAAGTTATTACCGAGTTAGCAATTTGGTTTATCTTTCAGAAGAATTGCGCCCTGTGCAAAGTGAAAATATTGGAAATTTGGTTCAACTTTCTACTTTTGTTCCTTATAGATATAAGAATTTTGGCGCTACAGCAAATTTGAATTTTCAATATTGTAGTAAAGAGGTGGTAAAAGTACCGCTTTTTGCCGGAAAGTTATCGTTATATTATATCTTTGAATTTTTACAAAAACGGTTAAAAATATTAATTGGTACCGATTTAATGTACAACACTGCTTATTATGCCGATGCTTATTTGCCTGTTTTACATAAATTTTATAATCAAGATTCGCAACTCACCGGTAATTTTATTTATTGGGATGCTAATGTTACATTTAGGATAGACAGAATTAATTTTTTCTTTCGTGTGAGCAATTTACTGCCTGCAATTCAGCATAATAGAAATATTTCAACGCCCAATTATCCATCTAAGGCAAATATGATTAATTTGGGGATCAGTTGGCGGTTTTACGATTAAGGATTAATTGTAAAATTTTTCACTTTATTCTTTCCAGTATAGAAAATGTCGATTAGTAAGAAAATATTATTTTTGTGCCAATTTTCAATATTGCGAGAAATAATGTTATTTTTATAGACCTAATATGATTAATAATTGATGAGTTATCTTGAAATTTTAGAGCATATTTTTCAGTCATTTCCAGTATATCATCGTGTTGGGAGTTCTGCATATAAAGAAGGACTGGAAAATATTGAACAACTTGCCGAAATGGCTGAGCATCCTGAAAAAAAACTTCAAGCTATTCATATTGCAGGCTCTAACGGAAAAGGATCCGTAGCGCATTTATTAGCATCTTATTTTCAAGAATTAGGATGTAAAACGGGATTGTTTACCTCGCCACATTTAATTGATTTTAGAGAGCGAATAAAAATCAATGGAAAAATGATTTCCGAACAAAAAATAATTGATTTTATTGAAAAATATCAAAAAAAATTATCAAAAATTGAACCCTCATTTTTTGAGATGACCACTATTTTGGCATTTGATTATTTTGTAAACGAAGAAGTTGATATTGCAATTATTGAAACCGGTTTGGGGGGAAGATTAGATGCTACAAACATCCTCTCCCCTACCCTGTCGGTAATTACGAATATTTCTTTGGAGCACACTAAAACGTTAGGAAATACTTTCGCAAAAATTGCTTTCGAAAAAGCAGGCATCATCAAAATGAACACCCCCGTAGTTATTGGTGAATTTCATCCCGAAACGTTTCCTATTTTTGAAGAAGTAGCAAAACAAAAAAAAGCTCCACTATTTCTATCCGAAGAATATCATGGCGATTTACAATTTGGAGGGCATTACCAACAAAAAAATATCGGAACTTTCTTGAAATGTATGGAAGTGATTGGGGCAAGCAGTAATAAAACAGA
This sequence comes from Lentimicrobiaceae bacterium, assembly GCA_009776395.1. GTDB lineage: Bacteria > Bacteroidota > Bacteroidia > Bacteroidales > WCHB1-69 > WRNX01. The sequence continues at coordinate 756 of WRNX01000041.1, read as the reverse complement.
AAGCAGAAAGCAGAAAGTAGAAAGGATTAATAATCTGCATAAATCTGTTCAATCTGCGTCATCTGTGTGCTTACAAAACGCAATTAAAAACCTCTACACAAACACAGGTTTTATGGGCAGGTGGCAAATCATTTCGGAAAAACCGTTTACTATTTGTGATGTAGCGCACAACCCAGCAGGAATAAAACTAGTAATGAAACAATTACAAGAATTATCTTACCATCATTTACACATTATTATTGGTTTTGCTAATGATAAAGATGTTGATGAAATCATTCCATTATTACCCCAAGAAGCAATCTACTACGCCTGTCAAGCTCAGATAGAACGTGCCATGGCTGCAGAAGAACTGTTTCAAAAATTAAAATCCGCAAACTTATCTGTCCAAAAAATGCTAAATATCTATCAAGCTCATAAACAAGCTACCTACAATGCCCAAGATAACGACCTTATTTTTATAGGGGGTAGTTTTTTTGTAGTGGGAGAATTGTTAAAAAACATAGAAAATTCAGAATAACGGTTTGCATAACATAAAAAAGTAAAATGTGTATTTTCGCCGCCGAAAAAAATAATCATAGAGATTTATGAATAAAATTATTATTCCCGAAGGAACAACAGTAGAAGACATAAAATTGCAATTTTATTTACCAAATTAAATCAAAAAAACCAACAAACTGCGCTTACAAATTGTTGGTTTTTATTGTTTTATATTTTGTCGGGATAGCAAGATTCGAACTTGCGACCTCCTGCTCCCAA
>WRNX01000040.1 GCA_009776395.1 Lentimicrobiaceae bacterium | reverse complement strand
AAATTATACAAATTATCGGCAGTATCGCGCAACGCCAAATATTCAACCCATTCTTTTGATTGAGAAAACAATCCGTTATTCGAACACAATAGAACAGATAAAAATATTACAATAAAAAAATTTTTTTCATAAAAGAACTTTATAATCTATTTTAAATAAATTATTTGGGTTAAAAATTTACGGCAAAAATATAAAATTTAATCACTAATCATTAAACACTATTCACTATTCAAACAAGTAACTCCATCGTTTTTTACTTTCATCTTCTTTGAAAACTTTGATTATTCTTTCTTGTTATGTCCGGAATTAAATATTTTTATGGACTGTGTTTAATTTTAAAAAATTCATGTTTATTTGCATTTTAAATATTTATTTTTAAATCTTATAATTATGCACATAGCAGTAGCCGGAAATATCGGCTCGGGAAAAACTACTCTTACAGGAATGCTTGCCAAACATTTTGGCTGGGAAGCGCTGTATGAAAGCGTTGAAAATAATCCCTATTTAGCAAGTTTTTACGACGATATGCAACGATGGTCGTTCAACTTGCAAGTTTATTTTCTGAATAGCCGTTTTAGACAAATTGTTGAATTACGAAAAAAGAAAAAAAGTGTGATTCAAGATCGTACAATTTACGAAGACGCCCACATCTTTGCCCCTAACTTGCATGCCATGGGATTAATGCCAACCCGTGATTTTGAAAATTACTCTTCATTGTTTGAATTGATGATGCAGTTTTTGCAACCTCCGGATTTGTTAATTTACTTAAAAGCAGATGTTTCCACATTAGTATCACAAATCCAAAAAAGAGGCAGAGATTATGAAACTTCCATTCGTTTAGATTATTTAAAATCGCTGAATGAAAGATATGAAGAATGGATTTCTAATTATTCGGACGGGAAACTTATGATTGTAGATGTGAATACTATTAAATTTGAAGAAGTTCCGGAAGATTTTGGCACCGTAATTGAAATGGTGAATGCAGAAGTGTACGGGCTTTTTTAATACAATGAGTTACGGATTAAATCTTTAAATTAAGCTATTAATAATGAACAATGAACCGTAGGCTTCAGCCTACGGACACAAAAAATTCAAAAAATTATGGTAATCGGTATCATTCCTGCACGCTACGCTTCCACCCGTTTTCCCGGTAAACCGTTGGCGCTTATTGATAACAAACCCATGATTCAACATGTGTATGAAAGATGCAAAGAAGCAGACTTAGATGATCTCTTTGTTGCCACTGAGGATGAAAGAATTAAAAAAACTGTAGCAGATTTTGGCGGAAAAGTTATTATGACAAATCCAAATCATGCATCAGGAACCGACCGATGCGCAGAAACTGCAAGAATCCTTAATCTTAAAGATAACGATTTAATTATTAACATACAAGGAGATGAACCGTTGATTAGAAAAGAGGAAATTAATCTCTTATCCAAAATGTTTAAAAATCCTGAAGTTCAAATTGTAACATTAGCAAAACCCATTACTACTAACGAAGAACTGACCAATCCTAACAAAGTAAAAGTAGTTTTTACAAAATCAAACAAAGCGCTTTACTTTTCCCGTGCGGCAATCCCCTGTTTCAATTTTCCACTTTCCATTTCCAACTCTCAACTCTTAACTTTCAACTCTTTCAAGCACATCGGTATTTATGCTTATCTTAACAATATTTTGCAGCAAATTACAAAACTACCCATATCGCCATTAGAAGAAACTGAAAAATTAGAGCAACTTCGCTGGTTAGAAAACGATTATCCTATTCACATATCCATTTGCCACCACGAAAGCATTGCTATTGACACTCCGGAAGACCTTTTGAAAATTGAAAATTGAAAATTAAACTATTGATCTATTAAACTCACTAATCACTAATCACTAATCACTAATCATTAATCACTAATCATTAATCACTAATCACTATGATAATTTCTTTCCTTATCAAAGCGCTGTTAGAAGAAAACAGCGTATCTGTTGCTAAATTAGGAACATTTTATGTAAAAAAAATGTCGGCATATATTCAAGAAGATATTGTTTTTCCGCCTCAAAATATGATTGAATTTGATTATTCAAAAGAGATTGAAGGATTTGATTTTGTTAATAAACTTTCTAAATGGCAACAAATTAGAATTGATGAAGCCCAAGACAAAATTCTTGAATGGGTAGATTTGCTTGAAAAAGGATTGGAACACAACAAAACTGTTTATTTTGAAAATTTTGGTACTTTTTCAAAAGATAATTCAGATAAAATTGTTTTCCAAAGTTTGGTTATTCCACAATTAAATATTGAAAACGAAGGGTTAGAACCTGTTTTTATTCCTCTCAAAAAGGAGGATGATATAAAACCGCCCGTAAAAGATAAACGAATTGTTTTACAAAAAAAGAAGAAAAAACGAGATCTGTTTTGGTTTATCCTAACCATATCAGTAGCAGTTGTTTTATTATTTGTTTTGTTTTTTAAAAATGAAATAAAAAAATGTTGTCAAACTGTTTTTACTAAGAATGAATATCATGTAATATTAGATACTACAAATAACGAAAAAGATCTATCCATAAATAATGTAGAGGATGAACAAACTGCTGAAATTGAACTTCCTGTTGAAACAATAACAGAACAAAACCCTAATTTATCCACAAACAATATTGAAGTAATAAAAGATGAGAAAAAAAATGATAATCTGATCTCTTTGGCAATTTACAAAGAATTATACGTACCCTATAATAAAGGTTATTTTTACGTAATTGCGGGCAGTTTTATGCAAGAAGAGAGCGCTTTGCTTCATATAAAACAGAAAAAATTGGAGCAATATCATGCTAAATTGATTGTTCATCCACAAAGTCCGCGGATTCGTGTTTGTGTTGGAATATTTGATAATGAGGAAGAAGCGAATAAAATTGCAGGGCAGTTAGACAAAAATTATTGGGTGTTGAAATAGGTATTAAAAAAAATATATTTTTGCGCCCCAAAAGAAAGAAAACCTAATAAAAAAGTTTGCGATGTCAAGAGTTTGTCAAATTACCGGAAAAAAAGCGATAGTTGGAAATCATGTTTCCCACTCTAATATAAAATCAAAAAGAAGATTTAACCCAAATTTGCATGACAAAAAGTTTTATGTTCCTGAATTAGGGGGCTGGGTAATGCTTAAAGTTTCTGCAAAAGGGATAAGAAATATCAACAAAAAAGGCGCATGGAATGCTATTGTTGATGCTCATAAAAAAGGTATTTTAAAATAATACTTTTTTATTTTTCCATAATTTTTAGTTTTAAATGGGAAAACTGCCGTCACAAGCGGCAGTTTTCATTTTAATAAAAATAAAAGAGATCTCAGAACTTCTATAGTTTGAAAGTTTTTGGTATTTTCGCAGTTATTTCACAAATATCCACATATGAACTCTATCCACCTTCTTCCCGATCTTGTTGCCAACCAAATTGCTGCCGGCGAAGTGATTCAACGTCCCGCTTCGGCAGTAAAAGAGCTGTTAGAAAATGCCATTGACGCCGATGCTTCAAAAATTCAACTGATTATTAAAGACGCAGGCAGAACGCTTATCCAAGTGGTGGATAACGGTAAAGGTATGAACTTTACCGATGCGCGAATGTGCTTTGAAAGACATGCTACCTCGAAAATATCTACCGCTGATGATCTGTATCATTTAAAAACCAAGGGGTTTAGAGGAGAAGCGCTTGCCTCTATTGCTGCCATTGCACAAGTGGAATTAAAAACAAAAAGGGAAGATGAAGAAACAGGAACACTGATCATTACAGAAGGTTTTCAAATTAAAGAACATACACCCACCGTAACACAAAACGGAACTTCAATTGCAGTAAAGAATCTGTTTTATAATGTACCCGCAAGAAGAAATTTTCTTAAATCGGACGCCATAGAGTTAGGACATATTGAAGAGGAATTAAATCGCTTATCGTTAATTCATTGTGAAGTTGAATTTTCATTCTTTCATAATGGAAAACTAATACAACAACTGCCCTCTTCTAATCAAAAACAACGCATTATCAATGTTTTTGGCGCGCATTTTAAAGATAAGCTGTTTCCTGTAGAATTAAATACGGAAACCATAAAAATATCCGGTTTTATTGCCAAACCTGAAAACGCAAAAAAGAAAAAAAATGAACAATATCTGTTTGTAAACCAAAGATTTGTTAAACACTATTTGTTAACTCATGCCATTGAATCCACCTACAAAGAGTTGATACCCGAAGGACATAAACCCGCTTTTTTTATTGAAATTACTGTTCCACCATCTACTATTGACGTGAATATCAGTCCTACAAAAATTGATATTAAATTTCAGGATGATAGGATGATATACGCATTTTTAAATGCTGCGGTAAAAAAAACGCTGGGTGCGCATTCTTTAATTCCGCAAATTGATTTTAACTATAATCCACAATACGATTTTGATAAAATTAAACCAAAAAGTGATGTTAAACCTCCCACTTTAACCTTAAATCCAAATTACACTCCATATAATTCTAAATCAGAGAAAAAAATCTCTTCTTCTGACTCTTGGGAACAATTTTTATCGGGATTGAAAAAAGAGACTATACAAGTTCAATCAAACGAGTCTTACAACATTAAATTTTCAGCAGAAAAAAAAGAAGATGAGGTAGTTATTGATGAAAACCAATTGAAATGTTTGGTTTTTAATGATGCTTATTTAGTCTTTGTTTGGAAAGAGGCGTTGCATATTTTAGATCTATTTGCGGCGCGGGAACGAATTTTATTTGAACATTTCTTACATGCTTTAGAACATACGCCCGTTGTTATTCAACAATCTATGTTTCCGGAAACCATAACGTTACCGGCGAGTTCGGTAGAAATAATAAATGACATTTTGCCTGAGTTACGTGCGTTAGGATATGATTTAGAGCAGATAGACCGAACTTCGTTTGCCGTAAATGGAACTCCTATCGAAGAGGATAATAGTGGTGTACAACAAGTTATAGAGCAATTTGTAGAAATGTATAAAACCCATCAATTTTTACATAAAACTGATAAAAACAGTGCTATTGCCAAGAGTTTAGCGAAACAAAAAATTCATTCCAAACTACAAATAATATCCGAAATTGAGCAGCAAGCATTTATCAAACAATGGCTTCAATGCCATACTCCACATATTTCACCATCGGGGAGAAAAGTGTCAAAACAATTTACAAGCAAGGATATAATAAAATTCTTTGAATAATTTTGTATCTATCATAAAAATAAAGTATTAGACGTAAAGGTAAGAAGAGATTATAAAATTTTTTTAGGTTATTTTCGAATTATTACGGGAAAATTCCATACACTCCACTTCCAGTGCCACTTAGAGAAGCATACAGTGCACCTCGATCATAAAGATCACTTTTTATCTCACTTAGTTGAGGATACTGCTTAAAAATAACTTCTTCAAAATCATTCACAAGATTTTCTTTCCATGTTATAATAGGAGAATTAATTATTTGTTTTAAAGAAACTTTTGGTTTTCTGGGCGTAATATTTTTGTATGCTTCTGAGGTAGAAATATAAATATTAGGGCAAACTATCTCAATTTTATTTTTCGACAAATCTACATTTATGGGCTCTAATATTTCACCTCTGCCTGTGGCATACATGGGAGTATTGTACAAGAAAAAAGAGGTATCACTGCCTAATTGTGAAGCAAAATCATGAAGTTGGAGAATAGAAAGGTTGAGCGTAAACAGATTATTGAGCATTTTCAGAGTTAAGGCGGCGTCTGCAGAGCCTCCCCCTAAGCCCGCACCAGAAGGAATTTTTTTAGTAAGCGTAATATTTACATTCGGTAAATCATAAATATTTTGCAACAACCGATATGCTTTTACACACAAATTATCTTCAACTTTACAATGAAAATCAGCATTAATTAAAGTAAATGAAAAATTTGATGAGGAGGTTATTTCAATAGTATCTACATAATTATGACAAGGGTAAAACACTGTTTCCAACTCATGGTAACCAGACTGTAGTTTACCAACAACGTTCAACCCTAAGTTAATTTTGTGGTAAATTATCTCACTTTGAGGATTCATTATTCTGCATAGTCTTTCATTCTTATTTTGTGATTTTGTATTTTAAAACAAAGATAAGTAATTCCTAAATTTTTAACCCTTAATTTATTTCATTACCACCAATCTCTTCACTGCAACATCACCTGTTTCAGAATAGATCTTTACAAAATAGATCCCCGATTGCAAATGTGAAATATTAATGAGATGATGAGGCGATGAGGCGATGAGATGATGAGATGATACGTTTCTTCCATAAACATCATAAATTTCAATACTTGTAATTTGTAACTCGTAACTCGTAACTCGTAACTCATTATTTGCAGGATTAGGATAGATGTTAAAATTTTGAATTTCTGAAACATCATTAATAGATAGCGTGGTTAAACACTCTTTTTCACTTTTTAATGTTTCTTCACAATCGTTGTAAACTACTTCTACCTGATAACAATATTCGGTAAATTGTTCCAAATTTTCATCTAAATAACTCAATTCGGTTACTATTTCAGTATTAATTTGTTCTTCGTCGCGGAAAATATTATAGCCGGCAAGTTCTGTGCCTTCATATTCGGGAGCTTCCCAAGAAACAAGAATATTAACTCCTTCTTCCTCTTCGGGTTGTTCAAGGATTATCTTATTGCCGAAAGGAATACACATACCGTCAATTGTAATTAGTACTGGCTCAGAGGGATCACTTTCTAATGTTGTTCCGTATAAAGCGGTTACTTCATATTTATATTCGCCATTTGTTGGAACAATATCGGTAAAAGAAACCTCATTTATTACAGGTTCAGTATTGATCAAGAGTTCATCACGATAAATGTTATATCCGGTAACGGCTAAGTTTTCTATCTCTTCAGGTGTTTCCCATTCTAATAGAATATGGTTGGCATTTTCTACTGAATAAGAAAGATTTTGAGGTGTGTGAAGATCTGGTAATTCGCCTGTAAGTAAATTGGTTATGTATGTAACTTTATTAAATCCTGTAACGGCGAGCGTTAGGTCTGTAAATGTGGACAGGGGTGCATCAAACACGATTTCGGCAACGCCATCAATTACTGTTGCGGTTCCCAAAATGATTACATCACTATTTTCTACGTAAGAAACAGTTGCTTGCGCGCCATCTGCATCGCATTCTACAGAAAATTCGTTCGTTCCCACAGGGATAACAGGCAGATGCGATACAGTCATTTCTTCAGGAGTTTTTGTTCTGAACATCAAAGTAGGGTCTCCGAAGACGAGCCATGCGTTGTAGTCGTCATTAGCGGAAGTACCATGAGTCATTCTCATTTTCTGAGAGGCATTAAGAGAAGCGCCTGCAAAAGTTCTCTTAATACCCGCCGCTTGTCCTGTATAGGGTCCGAGGTCTAAACAAATATTTACAAATTCGTCTTGGGCAGTCATGGGAGGAACCCAACTCAGTTCAATAGAACCCATCATCGTTGCCACGGCTCCGGTGGGTTGTCCGTTTTTCGTAGCGCGCATCCAGGCTTCTGCAAAACAGGTTTTATTAAATTGTCCATTCAAACAGGCTACCGAAAAAATATAAGGCAGCATACCCGCATTTTGTAACGCGTTTACATTGGAATTGGTGAATGGTATATAAGCAGTTTCCTGAGCATTAGCTATATACCAACCGTCATAATCTCCGTGATTGCAATAATTTGCTACCCCCATCCCTTCGTTAAAACGGGAAGAGATTTGAGCCGTAGTTGTATTGGTAACTCCAGGGCAATTACCATTATATTCCTGATAAACAGGATTATAGCCATAAGTCATCAATCTTGTTCTAATATTATTCATGTGCGTGTAGTCATACTCGTTATTATGCGCTGAGCCAGCCGGTCCATTATTAGCGGCTAATCCTACTGCTTTAGATAGCCAGGTATCTTCCGTAGTTAAGTCTCGTTCATACCAAATAGAACGTTCTACCTGTGTTTGAACATGCGCAATGTTTTCGGCAGACATTCTCCCTATCAAAATATCCATGTAAACGCCCGAAACAAGTTGCGCATAATAAATATCAGAATAACATGTCTCATAATAATAGGGAGTAGTGTAAGTATAGGTTGGTATTTGCGCTAAATCGCCCACCAAAAGCACATAAGCCAAATTATGGTCAGGGTTACTGTAATAATCTTGAATATAATTTTTTATGGCGGCATAAGTGGCGCCTGTTTCTGCGGTAGAAACCATGGTAGTTTTACGTCCGATGGTGCGTTTCCAGTCAACATACGGTTGCATGTCGTTCATAAACTGTGGGTAACAGATAATCAGCAGTTCCCCTTCCTCTCCTGTGGGATAGGCTCTATTAAGGGAGGAATAGTTGATAAACAGATTATTATACATTTGGTTGAAAGTAGGGTCAATGGTTTTGTGTCTTTTTTGAGTAGTAAATTCGTTAATTCCTTGTTGGGGTGTATTTCTAACCGTAACGGTAATTTCGGAATAGATTCTCAAGATTTTAGTAACGGGATTGTATTGCACGGGATATACATCCAACGATTCTCCTCTCACATCTCTCATAATAAAAGGTTCTCTTAAATTGGCGAGTGTTCCAGGGAAAAAGTCATCAATTTGATACACTTCGCCCTTTTCAAAAGGAATGTTTGACGGGTTAATACTACGGGGTAAATTTCCTTTAGAGGGCGCAATTTCAATATTTTCAAACTCTTGATATTGCCCGTAAGAGATTTCCAACTCTGAGCCGCCTTTATCGGGGATAATGAAAGAGGTGGTAAAATAAAACAGTTCGGGCGCGCCTTTTTCCAACATCAACGGCGCTTTTTCTGATATGGGAATAGATGCGATTCCGTAATCGGTTTCCACTTCAAATAACTCAACCAAATTCAAATCGAAGCGGATAGTAGTTTGGTTGTTATTTTGCTGTAATAATACAATTTCGTTTTGCAGGGCGCCACTGCCTACTGTTAACACTTGGTTTTGGGCAAATACGCCTGTAGTAATTGTAAAAATTACTAATAAAAAAAGGGATAATTTTTTCATAAATATTTTGATTAAAAGATTATTTTTTTATGAGTTATATAAAAAAGTGCAAAAAATGCGTTTTTTTTTGCAGACGGCGAAAATAAAACAATTTCAAAAAAAATCTACTTTTGCCGTCATTTTATCAAAAAAAACTATTATGATTTATTTAGACAACTCAGCAACCACTTTCCCTAAGCCGGATTCAATGTATGAATTTATGAGCGGGTTTTACAAAAAACATGGCGTAAATCCGGGCAGAACCGGTTTCGACGCGGCAATTCTTACCGAAGAAATAGTGCAAAAAACACGCAAGTTAATGACTGAACTTTTTAATGGAGGAGAAGACCACAACAGACTAACTTTCAGTTACAACGCCAGCGATTCTCTGAATCTTATAATTCAAGGTTTGGCAGAACCGGATGCGCACGTTATTACTACCATGTTGGAACACAACTCCGTATTACGCCCCTTATATTGTTTAAAAGAGGAAGGTAAACTTCAAGATGTTACCTATTTACCTTTCGACAAAGATGGTTATGTGGATCCCGAAGATTTTCGCAAGGCAATTCGCCCTAATACTAAGTTTGTGGTTTGTACGCATTGCTCTAATGTGCTGGGGACTTGCCAGCCTTTACGCGAAATTGGAAAAATTTGTAAAGAAAATGGGTTGGTTTTTGTGGTGGACGGCAGTCAGGGTGCAGGCGCGACAAAAGTAGATATGCAGGCAGATAATATTGATGTTTATATCTTTACAGGACATAAAAGTTTGATGGGACCTACCGGAATTGGCGGTGCATACGTTCGCGAGGGCGTGCACATTAAACATACGCGCTACGCAGGCACAGGGGTTCGTTCTGCCTATCCCAAACATTTGGAAGAATATCCTTACCGTTTGGAGTACGGAACATTGAACTTAGTGGGTGTTGCAGGATTGTACGCCGGTGTTTCATGGATTTTGGAACAGGGCATTGAAAATATTCACAAAAGAGAGATGGAATTGTGGGAAAAACTGAGAAAAGGTATCCAAGATGTAAAAGGCGTTACGACCTATTGTGCCAACTTTCCGGAAAGAAAAAATCCGGTTTTATGCTTTAATATAAACGGTTTTGAGGCAGCCGATGTGGGTATGATGCTTGATGTGGATTACAATATTGCGTGCCGAACCGGTTTACAATGCGCTCCAAAAGTGCACGAACATATCGGCACTTTAGATAAACACGGAACGGTGCGGTTAAGTATTGGCGCATTTAATACGGAAGAAGAGATTGATACTGCCATTCGGGCGGTGAAAGAGATTGCAGAAATAAAGAATTAAAGGCGACACACCTCATACCTCATACCTCACACCTATATAGTTTTGTGGGGTTATTTTATGTAATTCTTCTTTTATTTTTTCCGAAACATTCAAATTATCAATAAAATCAGCCATAACTTGTTGGGTAATTTTTTTACCTCGTGTGGCATTTTTAAGTGTTTCGTATGGATTGGGATAACCTTCTCTGCGGAGAATGGTTTGATATGCTTCGGCAACCACCGACCAATTATTTTCTAAATCTTCGTTAAGTTTTTCTTTATGGATAACGAGTTTATTAATTCCTTTTTGTA
>WRNX01000039.1 GCA_009776395.1 Lentimicrobiaceae bacterium | reverse complement strand
AACCGTTTTAACAAATATTGCGAATATCGTGATGCAGAAACCAATGCTTATTCTAACCTGCAAAGTTACCATTGGGCAGTAATTGACGCTATTATTGCCGCGCAGAACGCCTGCGTAGCCGCAGAATCTTTAGGGCTGGGAATCTGTTGGTTAGGAACTATTACTTACAATGCCGATAAATTTATAAAGATACTGAAACTTCCCCAACACACTGTGCCTGTGGCGTGTGTTGCAATAGGCTACCCCGATGAAAATCCGGAACTTACCGACAAACTTCCGTTAGAAGCATTAGTGCATTACGAAACCTACAACGACTACAACAAAGAGAGTATTGATTGGCTTTACGCTGACAAAGAAGCGCATAACAACACAAAAAAACTGTTAGAAGAAAACAATTTACCCAACCTTGCACGAATTTTTACAGAAAAGCGTTATACCAAAACCGATAACGAACACTTTGCAAAAGTAATTGAAGAGGTGATAAAAGCGCAAGGGTTTGGAATGAGGTAATGTAGTTTTATCATGATAATTCAACAGATACTTATGTAGTATTATATGGAAAAATTATGAAAACATGAAATTGTGTAATTAACAAAAAAAATATTTTTATGAAAAAAACAATCACATTTGGAACCGCCCTCTTTTTTGGGCTTATTATTTTAGGATTCTTTATTTACAAAGGACTCCGCACGTTTAGCGACAAAGATCGTGTTGTTACCGTGAAAGGGTTGGCTGAAATGAATATGACGGCAACCGCTTCAAAAATTACTATTGATTTTACTTTTTCGGGAGACGATCTGCGAAGTGTAATTCAACAAACTGAAAACAAGAAAAATTCAATCATCTCTTATTTGAAAAAAGAAGAATATATGGAAAATGATATTTCTCTGAAAAATATGGATGTGTATGATAGGCAAACCTATTATGAATACGAATGGAACGACGGAAAACGGGTGCCTGTGAAAGTAGATAGATACAGAGTTTCTCAATCTATGACTGTTTGGGTAAACGAGGTAGAAACCACCGAAGATAAAGCGGCAACAATTAAATTGGATTTAATCAGTAATAATTTAACGTCAGACATATATACGAATTATTCGTTTCCCGAATTAAATGATATTAAACCTCAACTGATTGCCGAAAGTACCAAAAATGCCCGTGTTGCAGGTGAACAATTTGCAAATGACTCGCAGGCAAAGTTGGGGAAAATAAAAACCGCCTCGCAAGGACAAATTACCATCGCAGGAAAGTATTATTATTATGATGATGAATCAGGAAGTAATACTCCGGAAGAACCCTACATTCAAAAAGCAAGAGTAGTGAGCACCATTGTGTTCTTTTTGGAATAGAAAAATTAATAAAAAAGTTTTTCCCTTTTTTAAATATATATTTACATGATATAACAAAAAATATACTTTTGCAGCAAATAATCACCTACCTAATAACGTAATAAACAATCAAAACATAACGCTTTAAACCCCATTAATAACCCTTAATTTTTTTTTATGAAAATTTTAGTTGCAACCGAAAAACCTTTTGCCAAAGTGGCAGTTGAAGGTATTAGAAAAATTGTAGAAAATGCCGGATATGAATTGGCATTATTAGAAAATTTTACCGATGTGAACGACTTTTACAAAGCCGTTGCCGATGCAGACGCACTCATTGTTCGTTCCGACAAAGTTACCAAAGAGGTAGTAGATGCTGCCCAACAACTCAAAATTGTGGTTCGTGCAGGTGCAGGATACGACAATTTGGATCTCCCCGCATGTACCGCTAAAAATATTGTGGCTATGAACACTCCCGGACAAAACTCAAATGCCGTTGCCGAATTAGCAGCAGGCATGATGGTTTATATGGCTCGCAATCAATTTACTCCCGGCACAGGAAGCGAATTACTTGGCAAAAATTTGGGCATCCATGCCTACGGAAACGTAGGAAAGTTAGTAGCTAAAATTGCCAAAGGTTTTGGAATGAACGTTTTTGCTTTCGACCCGTTTGTTAGTAAAGAAACCATGGAAGCAGAAGGCGTTACGGTTTGTGCTACCACTGAAGAACTTTATTCAAAATGCCACTATGTATCTCTGCATATTCCTGCAAACGAACAAACCAAAAAATCAATCGGTTATGATTTGTTATCCAAAATGCCCAAAGGTGGAACATTAGTAAATACTGCCCGTAAAGAGGTGATCAATGAAGAAGAATTGGTAAAAGTTTTAGAGGAAAGAGCCGACTTGAAATATGCTACCGATATTGCCGCAGGAAATCAGGAAATATTAAACGAAAAATTTGCGAAACGCGTGTTCGCTACTCCAAAGAAAATGGGCGCCGAAACCTCAGAAGCCAACATTAATGCAGGATTAGCATCTGCCAATCAAATTGTTAAGTTATTACAAACCGGTGATACTACGTTTCAGGTAAATAAATAAAAATACCTAACTTAATAACCTACCCAAAAAAATTCCAATGTTTTTACTAAATATTTCATTTACACTGCCATTAAAAGACCCTGTTTTGATCTTTGCGGTAATTTTATCTATCATCCTTTTTGCACCTATTCTGCTAAACAGGATAAAAATACCTCATCTCATAGGACTTATCATTGCGGGCGCTTTTATCGGTGCAAATGGTTTTAATTTAATAGATAGAGAAAACACATTCCTCTTTGAAAAAGTGGGATTACTCTATATCATGTTCATCGCCGGATTGGAAATTGATATGATTGAGTTTAAAAAAAACAGTTGGAAAAGCGCCGTCTTCGGATTTTATACTTTTACTATTCCTATGGGATTAGGTTTTTTGGGAGGATATTATGTACTGGAATTTCCACTACTCAATTCAATTCTGCTGGCAAGTATTTTTGCGTCTCACACCTTAATTGCGTACCCAATTCTCAGTAAATTTGGCGTAACCAAAAACAAAGCGGTAACAGTTGCCGTAGGTGGAACTGTAATCACAGATACTTTAGCCCTGTTAGTTTTGGCTGTAATTGTAAAAATGACGAATGGAAGTGTAGATAATCTTTTTTGGATTAAACTCTCTGCTTCCATTCTCATTTATGGTTTAGTGGTTATTTTTCTTTTTCCTGTTATTGGCAGATGGTTTTTTAAAAGAAATGATGATAATATTTCTCAATATATTTTTGTACTGGGATTGGTTTTTTTGGGCGCTTTCTTAGCAGATCTAGCGGGTATTGAGGCTATTATTGGCGCATTTTTAGTAGGGCTTTCTTTAAATCGTTTAATTCCTCACACTTCTCCGTTAATGAACAGAATTGAGTTTGTGGGCAATGCGCTGTTTATCCCTTTCTTTTTAATTGGGGTAGGAATGATTGTGGATTACAAAGTATTTCTTAAAGATTTTGAAACCATTAAAGTAGCCGTAATCATGATTGTTATTGCCACTACCGCTAAATTTCTTGCAGCGTGGTTTACCCAAAAAACATTCCGATTTTCACGCGACGAAAGACGTTTAATTTTTGGATTAAGCAACGCACAGGCAGCAGCCACTCTGGCAGCCGTTTTGGTAGGATACAACATTTACTTGTCGCAGGAAAAAATTGATGCGCTTAATCTGGGCGCTTTTTTTGAAGAAGGAAGATTGCTTAGCGAAAGCGTACTGAACGGCGCTATTTTAATGATTTTGTTCACCTGTACAATGGCTTCTGTGGTAGCGCAGAAAGGCGCTAAAAATATCGCCTTACTCAATACTTCGGAAGAAGAATCTGATAATGACGAACTTCAAGAAAAGATATTAGTCCCCATAAACAGTATGGAATATGCTGAAGAGATGATCAACCTTTCTCTTACGGTGAAATCGAAAACCAATAAAAATGGCGTTTTTGCTTTAACAGTGATAGATACAAATGAGCAGGAAAGTATGGAAGATAAAAGCGCTAAAAAAATTCTTTCCAAAGCGGCAGACACCGCTTCCGCCGCAGATGTCATTCTTAAAGAACTGTTACGCTATGACCTCAATGTAGTAAACGGAATTACAAATGTGGTAAAAGAACATAAAATCACAGATTTAATTCTGGGACTTCATAAAACGAAAGGAATTTCTACTAACTTTTTGGGTAATTTAACCGAAGGAATATTAACAAAATCAAATACAACCACTTTCATTTATAAACCTTATCAACCGATTTCTACAATTAAAAGACATTTAATTATTGTACCCGATCGCGCTGAAAAAGAGATTGGATTTCCGTTTTGGCTATTAAAAGTGTGGAATATCGCAAAAAATACCGGCGCAAAGTTAGTTTTCTACTCTACCGAACAAACATTAAAATATATTAGAGATGTAAACAAAAGACATCCTGTGGAATGTGAGTTTCATATTTTTGATGATTGGGAAGATTTTTTGATTTTATCCCGCGATGTAAAACATGACGATAATTTAGTTTTGGTTTTAAGCAGAAGAGAGCGTCCTTCTTACAATGTGAATATGAATAAAATTCCAAACTATTTGAATAAATATTTTAAAGAAACCAATTTTATTCTTATTTACCCTATACAGGCAGGAGTTTCTGATGATTTGCATACCGCTCTAAAAAATCCTTCTGTATTAGAACCTCTTGAAAAATTGGATGATCTGGGAAAAATTATTACTAATCTGTTTAAGAGGAAATTAAAGTAATATAGAGCATTTTATTATTATTCATTACTTAAATGCTTTTTCGCTCAGTCCTTCTCCATTCAGCGCTAATTGTTTCATATATTCAGGAACTTGTTTTCCCAGATATTTATCTACATAAAGTTTTGCCAAATATTGTCCTAACATAAAGCCGTGTCCGCGCAAACCTACAAGCAAGCCGTTATCTGTATCTACAATATATCTTGGTTCAACATAATATCCCGACCAAAATGCTTGAAAAGTAACGCTTCCTAATTGTGGAATCCAGCCGGTAAATATTTCCGAAATAATTTCCATAAACTCTTTAGAATTAGCGCGTAAATCTTGCCGAGCCTCTATCGGGTCGCAGGCGGGAGAAGCGCAACCAATAATTTGTCCTGTTTCGGCTAATTGTTGTCCATAAACAGCGCTAAAGTTTTTATAGCGTCTGCGGTCAATCATCATATCTAAAGCATCACCATCTTTTCCAATTAATGGTAACCGTTTGGTAATGAACGCCTGATGTTTTACCGGATACAATCCTGTTTCAATACCCAATTGTAAAGCAAAATGCGCGGCATGAGCGCCCAGTGCGTTCACAAAGTGTTCACAATGATATTCGGTGTATGTTTTGTCGTGTTCTAATACCAACGCCATAAAACCGTGCGCTGTTTTTTGAATTTCTACTAAGGTGGCATCATCTAACAAAATTCCTCCGTTTTTCACTGCAATAGTTCTTATCGCATCTAACACTAAACCTGGCGTTGCCTGCCAGCAATCGTGGGTAATTAACGCTGCTTGATAGGTGTTTAAATCAGGATTGAAATAGGGGGTAATCTCTTTTTGAAAATCTTTTTTATCCACCATATATGCATCCGACCACGCTTTGGAAGCCTCTAATGCTTTGTAGGTGGGTTCATCATGCGCAAACCCCACATAGCGGATGGGTTTAAAGTTGATGTTGGTAATTTGTTGCAGTTCTTTAAACAGTTTAAGATTATTTTGCGCAATGTCGGCAATTTCGGGAACAGAAAATGCAGGGCGTCCTCCGGCAATATTTCTCCATGAACCACCCTGTTCTGCATTGGCAAGTATTGTTTTTTTGCCATTTTCGGTAAAATAGCGAAAAAGTGCGCTGCCTGCAATTCCACCGCCTGCAATAAAAATCTCACAATTCACGCTGCGGGTTTTCTGCGTACGAATATTGGTAATAAATTGTGGTTGTTCCGATGAAGGATAGATTTCATTCAAATTCAATTGATTAGATAGCGGCGCTCTGGGCGTTGCATCTCCAAGCAATTCAATTCCTTTGCTTCGTAATATTTGGCGAATGCGGGGAATACAACGTTTTCCTCTACACGCCCCCATTCCCAAACGGGTAGTATGCTTCAACTCATCTGCTGAAATCATCTTTCTTTCGCCTACTATTTTAAGTATAACTTCCAAATTTACATCGTCGCAATGACAAATGAAAGTGGGCGCTTGTTTGGTTTCAGTGTTTGGAATAATATTTAAAGATTTGGGATATTTTTCTTTGGGTATAAATCCTGTAACTTCAGTTAATTCCGCTTTGTCAAGTGTTACAGATTTTATGCGCGCAACGTTTGTTTTATTGGGTTTACATAACACTTTTTCAATTATTCCTTCTCCTAATTTTTCGCCTTGATTATTCACTAAAAACACTTCATCATTTTCTTCAACAAAATTTTCTATGGGTAAAAATAGTTGGTTTTTATTCAAATTATAGCCAAAAATTGCCAATCCCGGACATCTGCTCACACAATCCATACATCCAATACATTTTTCGTAATCAATAACAGGAATTGTTGAGGTTGAAGATTTTTGAATTGCATTTTTAGGGCAGGAAAAGACACACGGATTGCACGCAAAAGCGTAGATACAATCGGCAACTACAAAAGGTTTTTGTTGCATTCTTTCCATTGAGGGCAACTCTGGTTTTTCTAAAATTTTTACCGGATGTTGCTGCGAATCAATATATTCTTTTGAAAGTTCTAAATACTCATCGTAAGAAACTCGTTTGTCGCAAGCCATTGCAATTTCTAATGCCGCCTGCTTTCCTCGTAAAACAGCGCAAGTGCCTTCACCCACTCTTACGGCATCTCCTGCGCCAAACGTTTTTTCGCCAAATACTATTTTTCCTTTGGTCAACAGTTGATCATCGGGAATTAAGCCGGTACAAATATTAATAAGATCAATATCGTTGATAATTTTTTCTGTTCCTGGTACAGGCATAAAGTTTTTACATTCAGCAACCACAGCGCCCACGATACCTGTATGGTCTTCGTTTGGAATTGCTTTGAGGAGGATATGCGAGGTGAGTACCGGAATTCCTAATCTTCTCACGCGATTTGCCTGCACGGGAAATCCGCCTTCTTTATCCATTGCTTCCACAATTGCCACTACTTGCGCTCCTGCCTGTGTTGCCTGATAGGAGGTTAAATATCCAATATTTCCAGCGCCGATAGACAAAATTCGTTTGCCCAATAATGTGTGTTCAATGTTCATCATTTTTTGCAACACGGCAGCGGTATAAACGCCCGGAAGATCATCGTTTTCAAAAGCGGGCATAAAAGGCACAGCGCCTGTTGCCACCATCAAATACTCGGCATCCACATAGTAAATTTCATCGGTATTGAGGTTTTTTACAGCAAGTCGTTTTCCTTCCAAAATATCCCAAACGGTAGAATTGAGAAATATTCCCGTATGGTCGTTTCCGGCAAGGTGTGATGAAATTTCAAATCCACGCATGCCACCGTATAGTTTTTCCTTTTCAAAAAAGAAAAATTGATGGGTTTGCATATTAAACTGACCGCCAACACTATCGTTGTTATCAATCACAATATTAGGAATATTATATTTGTTCAATTCTTCTCTGCAAGCCAATCCTGCAGGACCTGCACCGATTATTGCCACGCGGGTTTTATAGATTTTATCTTTTTCCGCCGGTTGAAATCGGCGGTTAGTTTTTTCCGCCGGTTGAAATTGACGGTTATCAACTTCTGCAACTTCCTTTACTCCGTCCACTTTGGTGATACAAATTCTTTTAATCTTTCCGTCCACCAACATTTCGCAGGCGCCGCACTTGCCGATACCGCACTCTAAACTGCGTTCTCGTCCTTCAATACTATGGCTATGGATAGGAAAACCGGCTTGATGAAGCGCAGCGGCGATAGTATAGCCTTCATGACCAACTACTTTTTTTCCATTAAAAATAAATGTAATCTCTTTGTTTTTAGGAATCTCTAATATAGGATGAATATCAATTTTGTGCATAAAAGTAATGTAAAAAAAGGTTGCGAAAATAACAAATTCGATAAAAAAATTAGTATCGTTATAATTTTTTTTGTCGCACTTGCTTCCTTAACACCTATTAAAATAAAAAATTGTCTATAAAGCCGCCGCAATAGCAATAGAATACAGTTTTGTAAGTGAAGAATCTCCACGGGAAGAGAGGACACAGGGTACTTTTGCGCCTGCAAGGAATGCCCCCACTTCGGCATGGTTAAATTTGGTGCAGCATTTATAAAAAACGTTCCCACTTTCAATATTTGGGAAAAGCAATCCATCTGCATCACCGGCAACACCTCCTGTCATCTTTTTAATCTTAGCCGCTTCTTCATCCACTGCCACATCCAAAGATAACGGACCATCAATTAAGGCACCGCTAATTTGCCCTCTGTCCGCCATTTTAGAAAGAATTGCCGCATCAACACAGGCTGGCATTCCTACCGACATCTGCTCAGTAGCTGTTATAATCGCTATTTTGGGCTGCATTATGCCAATGGCGTGTGCCGTTTTAATAATATATTGTAAGATCACCTGTTTTTGTTTCAAATCCGGAGCAGGAATAATAGCACAGTCGCTGGCAATAAGCAATTTATGATAACTCGGATTTTCAAAAACGGCAATATGCGAAAGCACCGCGTTGGGCGGGCATAAACCTTGCTCTTTATGTAAAATGGCGCGCATATATTTGTCGGTTGACAACGCTCCTTTCATCAATATATCCGCCTCTTTTTGGTTAATCAGGTCGCAACTTTTAGTAGCCGCTTTCAGCTCATCAGGTTCATGAATAATAGTGAATTTGCCAAAATCAATGTTTAATTGTTTACATACTTGATGAATCATTGTTTCATCGCCCACCAAAGTAGCATCCACAATATTAAGTTCTACAGCGTGGTTTACGGCTTCAATGGTATGGTCATCGTTGGCAAAGGCTGCCACCAATCTTTTTTTGGGTTTAGATTTAACTAAGTCTATTACCTGTTCAAGTTTTGTTATCATTATATGTTCAAATTTTTAAATGGAATAGGTTTATCATAAAATCCTTGTGGTAATTTTTCTTTTACTTCACTAAATACTTGAATGGTACGTTCCACATCTTCCAAAGTATGCACAGCGGTGGGGATTAAGCGGAGCATGATAAGTCCTTTTGGAATTACGGGATAGGTTACGATGGAGCAGAAAATTCCGTAGTTTTCTCTGAGGTCAACCACTACATTAGTGCCTTGTTCGGGTCCTCCTTCAAAATACACGGGAGTTACGGGTGATTCTGTTTTTCCAATATTAAATCCTTTCTCTTTCAATCCTTTTTGTAATGCTTTTACGATGTTCCACAATTGTTCGCGAAGTTCATGTTTATTTTTAAGAAGTTCTAACCGTTTTAAACCGCCAATTACCATAGGCATCGGAAGCGATTTGGCAAAAATTTGAGAACGCATGTTAAAACGTAGATGATCAATAATTTCTCTTTCAGAGAGTACAAACGCGCCAATTCCTGCCATACTTTTGGCGAATGTTCCAAAGAAAACATCTACGCCATCGGTACAATTCAGATGTTCGGCAACGCCTGCGCCTGTTTTTCCCATCGTCCCAAAACCGTGCGCGTCATCCACTAACAATCGGAACGGAAACTCTTTTTTCATTTCCACAATCTTGTCCAATTTACCGATGTCTCCTGCCATTCCAAATACGCCTTCTGTAATTACAAGGATACCGCCGCCGTTTTGTTCAGCTACGGGGAGCGCATTTTGCAGTTGTTTGCGCAAACTATCCATATCATTATGTTGAAATACGAATCGTTTTGCCAAACTGAGGCGCATTCCGTCCAAGATACAGGCATGCGCTTCGCTGTCGTAAACAATTACATCTCTTCGGGTGGTTAATACGTCAATAATAGAGACCATTCCCTGATAGCCGAAATTCATCAAATATCCGGCGGGTTTGCCAACAAAATCGGCTAATTCCTGTTCTAATTTATTGTGAAATTTACTGTCTCCCGACATCATTCTTGCGCCCATGGGGTATCCCATTCCGTAATCTTTAGCGGCTTGTGCATCTGCTTCACGTACTTCAGGGTGGTTGGCAAGCCCCAAATAGTTGTTTAAACTCCAATTCAACACTTCTTTACCGTTGAAGATCATTTTGGGTTGAATTTCTCCCTCTAATTTTGGAAACATAAAATAGCCATCCGCCAAATGTTGGTATTGTCCTAACGGACCTGGCGTTTCTTTAATTCGTTGAAAAATATCTTTCATTTATAATAGGGTGTAAAAAGTTCAATTCCTAACTACTAATTGTTCATTGTTTTTATAATAATTCTGCTAACGCTTTTTTTGTATTTAAAGTATAAATAATATCACAATCTTTTTTGCAGAAAAATCATTTATTAATTTCTTCAATCACTTCTCTCGCTACTTCTCTTATCACTTCTTCCTTGATTTGTTTTATATATCCTTTTTCTTGTAACAACTTTGTTAATTCCTGCACTTCAAGGATGTCGCTTTTGGCAGCCTCATACACTTGTTTCCAGGAAAGGTTTTTGAGCGCAACTCCCTCTTTTATTGCCTGCATGGCAACATCGGCGGCTACTTTTGGAAAGAGTTCCCATTCTAACATATTGGGCATTATGTTTTCTAAATGGATGCCTCTATTTTCTGCAAACTCTGCAATGGAGTGCGCGGCGCAAATTGCCATCCCATCGGTAATTTTGCGGGCAGAAACCAACAACGTGCCTTT
>WRNX01000038.1 GCA_009776395.1 Lentimicrobiaceae bacterium | reverse complement strand
ATCAATCACTTCCATTCTGTCTAACAATGCAGGATGAATATTTCCGAGATGGTTTGCGGTGGCAATAAAGAGTACCTTCGACAAGTCGAAAGTGGTTTCGATGTAATTGTCGTAAAAAGTAGCATTTTGTTCGGGGTCAAGTACTTCCAAAAGCGCGGCGGAGGGGTCGCCCTGAACGTTCATGCCGAGAATTTTGTCAATTTCGTCTAACACAAACACCGGATTTGCCTGTCCTGCTTTTCGCATACTTTGAATGATGCGTCCGGGCATGGAGCCGATGTAAGTTTTTCGGTGTCCTCTAATTTCCGATTCATCGCGCAAACCTCCCAGCGACATTCGGATATATTTTCTGCCAATCGCCTCAGCAATAGATTTTCCGAGTGAAGTTTTGCCCACGCCCGGAGGACCTGCCAAGCATAAAATCGGTGATTTCATATCTCCTTTCAGTTTTAATACGGCAAGATACTCAATGATGCGTTCTTTCACCTTTTCCAATCCAAAATGATCTCTGTCTAATACTTCTGCTGCTTTTTTCCAGTCAAAGTTATCTTCGCCATACTCGTTCCATGGCAAATCTACCATGAGTTCCAAGTAGTTGAGTTGCACGGAGTAGTCGGGCGCCATCGGGTTGGTGCGGTGTAGTTTCTTTAATTCTCTATCGAAAAGCGCTTTGGTTTCGTCGTTCCATTTTTTCGCTTTTGCCCTTTCTTCCAACTGTTTGGTATCTTTTTCTGCGGGCGAACCACCCAACTCCTGTTGTATCGCTTTCATTTGCTGGTGCAGCATATACTCTCGCGATTGTTTGTTCATCTCTTCCCGAGATTTGCTTTGAATTTGGTTTTTCAATTCCGACATCTGCAAATCTTTATTCAAGAATTTCAACACTACTTTTCCACGCTCTTCAATATCACGAATCTCTAAAATAGATTGTTTTTCATCCACTGTAACCTCTAAATTAGAGGCGATGAAATCCATTAAAAACGAAGGACTTTCAATATTTTGCAACATATATGTTGCTTCGCGTGGCACGTTGGGCGATATTCTTAGCATAGAAACCGCTGTATCGCGGATGGAACCGATGAGCGCTTGAAAATCGGAATTGTTTTGCAATTCCGGCGTAATTTCATTCGTAACATATTCGCACACCCTGGCTTTGTAATAAGGTTCTGTTTCAATAATTTGCAACAACTCAAAACGTTTAATTCCTTGTACAATAATCGTAACGCTACCATCGGGCATTGACAAAAATTTAAGGATGCGCGCCATGGTTCCCACTGCATATAGATCTTCTTTGGTTGGTTCTTCCAACTCATTGTCTTTATGCGTAATAACCCCAATAGGATGGTTGCTTCGCGAGTATTCCTGAGCCAATTTAATAGATTTGTTTCTTCCTACCGTAATAGGAATTACCATGCCGGGAAAAAGCACCGTATTCATTAACGGAAGAATGGGAATTACTTCACCCACCTGTTCTCTTTTTAGTTTTTCTTCATCCTCTAAAGAAAAAAGAGGAATAAAATTGAGTTCGTTTGTTATAATTTCGTTCATAATATATTATTTCCAAATCAACACTTTCGTAATAGAGATTTTTTCTTCTTGCGAAATCACTTTTACATTGTAAATACCCTCCGCAACTTGAAGTGGAATCACTGTTTTTTCACCTGAAATAAAACCTTGGTAAATCAAACGTCCATACATATCCAAAATTTCAACCATCTTTAAAGCCACATCCATTTCATTTTCAATATAAACGGAGTTTTGAAAACTGTAAACTTTTATGTTATCTAATTCATTTACAGTAATATTATCTATTATTGCGAAAGTGGATGCAATGGTATGATTTGCCGTAACATTAGAGAAAATATAAAATCCATTAGTAACTGCTCCGGAATTAGAAACATCATCAACCAAAACATCTGCAATTTGAAATCCTGTATTGGGCGTAAAAGTAAAAGTTTTATTTTCACCATGATTTACAGTTACGTCTCCGCTGGGCGAAATCGTTCCGTTAACGCCTGCAACTGCAGTAATGGTGTATGTGTTGGTTGCAAAAGTAACAGAAATAGAATGATTTGCCGTAACATTTGTAAAAGTATAACTACCACTTGCAACTGCGCCCGGGTTATTCACATTATCTATTAACACTTGATCAATGTGATAACCTGTATTGGGGGTAAAAGTGAAAGTTTGGTTTGCGCCGGAATTTACAGTAATAGTGCCGTTCGGTGAAATGGTTCCATTGCCTCCCGATGAAGCGGTAATGGTATAAGTATTTATGGCAAACGTAACAGAAATGGTATGGTTTGCAGTAACATTAGTGAAAGTGTAATTGCCGCTTGCAACCGCACCGGGGTTATTTACATTATCCACTAACACTTTATCAATATGATAACCGCTATTAGGGTAAAAGTTGAAAGTTTGGTTTGCGCCGTAATTTACGGAAACATTGCCTGTAGGTGAAATGGTTCCGTTGGTGCCGGCAGTAGCAGTAATAGTAAGGGTAGGCAGTTCACAAGGATTTTTTTGAACATTAACCCATTCGCTCGTTTCTCCACCAGAGCAAACGGTCTCTACGCTCCATGTGTGAGACTGAGTATGGTTAAAAGTTACATCCTCAAAAGAAGTAGCGGAAATGGGACCAGCAATCTTCCCCCCGTCTCTGTAAACATTATAATTAATTGTTGAACTTCCTCCCTGAGCGCCTTCAATTTTGAAATACATGGAAGCGCCTGGATTTGAAATCAATGTAGAAGCATCCACCCAACCTGATCCGATACCAAATACACCCGAATCATCCTGTAAATGAAAATTACTTCCTATTGGAGTTGGTCCATAACATATATTCCAACGGTATATATCAGTACTAACGGGTGAGTCGTAAGAACCGGCTATGGCAATCCAGTATTTGCCTGCGCCTGGTAATGTAAAAGGTACGGGAAGTGTCATTTCCGGATTTAATCCATCTGTAATTGATAAATTAGTATTTCTGTAAATTTCTGTTCCCGGTTTATTTCCACCATCTTGATAAATAGCAATTGCCATTTTTGCAGGCAATATTGCATCGGGAGTAGAAGTTCCAGCGGAGAATCCTTTGGAATATATTTTTTCAATAGTCCATGCACTTGTTGCATTGAAATCATCGGCAGTCCAAGCCCAAGTAATATCATTTCCCCAATAGGTAGAAATTAATCCGCTATTAACATAATCAATATTAGTATTATCCCACAGTGTTGTTGCTCTATTTTTTCCGGGCGCATTCCAACTGATTATCGCTTTGCTGCAATCGCCGGTATAATTAACCGATAGATTGGAAACGGTTGGGCAAAGTTCTTGATCGCAAGTAATGGTTTTGCTTTGGCAAACTTGTTCCGATTCTTCATTTCCTTCATAAATTGCCACCACGCAGAAATTATAGTTTCCGGTTTGTGGCACAGTAAAATTGTAAGTAAGAGAAGTAGTATTTCCAATTTTTGCGCTGTTGCAATAAATGTCGTAAGAAAGCGCCGCTCTGGTTTCCGAAGCCGGATCGGTTTGAGAAATTTGCACAACGGGCGTTTCAGTATTCTGTGTTAAAGAATAATTATTCAAAGATTCTTTTATAGATGTTGTGTTGTTTTTGGGAGTTACCGCTTTAAGCGCAGCAGGGTTAATTTTTTGCACCGATTTTTCACACAAGGAGTTATCGTTTCCTAAAACAAATGATTTTCCACCTTGCGGCGCATCCCATGATAAATGTGCTACGCAAGATTGCGGATTGGAAACTTGCAGGTTTTGAACGGGAGGTTTGGGTCCTGTATTGCAGGCATCTTTATTTACACTAATCCTGTCGCCCTCTTCGCCGTTATCACAAACAACCGCTACGCTCCACGTATGTTGTTGCGTATTGTTAAAAGTTGCATCTTCAAAAGTAGTGGCTGTAATGGGTCCGGCAATCTTAACATTGTCTCGGTAAACGTTATAAGCATAATCGTCACCTGTACCTCCTCCGGTTGAAACAACTATATCATCTATACACATAACATAAACATCATGGCTGTTAAAATGGCGGAATGCAATATAACAATTACCCGTTTGCGGAATATTAAGAGTTCGCTGTGTCCAGCTTACATTTGCGGAAGTAAGCGTTTCTTCATATAGTAATGAGAAATTATTCGGATTGGTACCGGTGGTAGATATGTAAACGCCATAATGATCGGAGGCATAATCTTCATCTATTGCCCTAACCCAGTAGGTTAATTGGCTATTGCTTACCAATTGCAGTTGAGGCGTAATTAACCAGTTGTTAGGAGATAAACTTCCAACACAGTTGTAATAGGAAGCGGAATTTATAGAATAAGCGTCGGTACGTCCTTCCGAAGGGATTGGAGGACATGTTCCGCCCACCCCATCATTTGATCTTATAGTGAATTGCCATGTATAACCGTCTCCGTCTGCATCCAGAGTATTCCATCCGGTTGGAAGTGTGCCGTTTGGAAAAGTTTCATTCAATATTACTGCTCTTGATCCTTTGGCAGGCGCATTCCAACTAATTACCGCTTTATTACAATCGCCGGTATAATTGACCAATAAATTGGAAACCGTTGGGCAGGGTTCAACATCGCCTAACACTTGTAAGGGAAGCTGGTCTATATTGGTTCCTTTGGCTATCACCCAATTGCTTGATCCAGTAGCTTTTGTCATTGCTTTAATGATATAATTTCCCGCTGGAACAGTTGCAGGCACCTGGCAATTAATAGTAAAAGGGCTGTTAAAGGAATAAGCAGGTGGTAATTCTGTTGACGATGAATAATTTCCAATTACTTCAACTAAATTTCCTGCATTATTAAATAATCCAATTGCATAGGTGCCACCCGGAAAAGTCCACAAACCTGCATTATAAAATCGAGCGCTTGCCGTAAAGTTTTCTAAGGGTTCTACAACACTTTTTGTAGCTGTTAAATTAGTTCCTGAAAGTAAATATATTTGGTAAGTATAAGTTCCGCCGGCATTGGGTTTCCATCCTGTATAAATGGCATTAAATAACGGATAATAGCTGCTCGGCATTGGTGTTACTGAAAAGTACCCATTATTTGATCCGCCCCAGCCCCAGTTGAAATGAAATAAGTTTTGGTCGTTATATCCATCACAAATAAATGCATGACCGTTGTTATCATCATCTCGCCCACTATAATACATGGGTCTGCTGACATCCAATTCCTGTTTGAGTAAATTTACCCATTCCGCATCTTTATAAAAGTTTCTTTCTTCAAAACGTATAGCTTTGTCATAACTAAAATGGTTTGTGATTGCCTCCCCAACATCTTCACTATATGCACCGCTACCAGTTGGCGTGTAATTCATCTGTACGCTCACGCCGCAGTGGTACATTAATCTGGCTACATTGGTTATGGCATCTGAAGTAGTAGGCGTTGCGCCTCCCATATTGTTGAAGTTGTAATTTACATTATAACTTACCGAAGGAATATAAATTCCAAGTGAAGAGGTATAATATGCAGAACTTGATCCTGTTCCTGTGGCAGGATGGTTATGATACTTCATTAATTGCGCCATCGCAGTGGCAACACAACCTGTATAACAATTAGAACCGCTATAAATGGGACACTGATTCCAATAAGGGTAACTCTGATTCCAAGTAGTTTGAATAAGCGGATTGACCGCTTTTTCCGCTCTTGTTTTTAGAAAATAATCGGCATCTCTGTTCAAGTAAGCATCCCATTCTTCTTGTATTTGATTGTTACTCGAAAGATTATTTGATATTCCCTCAACAATGGTGTTAAAAATATCTTGCATCCATATTTGAAAATTGGATGGAAGATTATCAGGTTCGTATTTTCCTTGTGTGGAATATCCCAGTACAGGATATGCGATATCATCGCCGGAAATAATGATAAATCCCTGTTCGCCAACATTAAAAACATAGTAAACCACCTGTGATTCCAAAGAATTTTGATTTTGAGCAGTATATACCAAAATTAATTCTTCCCCTTGAAATTTTGTTGCATCAAATTGTTGCTCCATCAAGTAAGAAGCAACAGAAATTGCTTTATCTGTTTCCACTTTTTTGGCTTGCAAAGGAATAGAAATACCTAAGAAAAACATACCCATTAAAATAGATGTAAAAAGGTGCGTAAAAATTTTTTTCATACTTTTAAATTTATAGTAATTTTTTTTTAATAATAATATTTATAACAAGTTAGCAAAAAAAAAACGGCTCAAAAAAAGTATGCAAAAATATCAAAAAAAATGAATTAAAAATGTAACCAAATTTCTAAAAAAAATATGAATATTTACAACTTTATATCACCATTAAACGTTATCTTATTTATTAATATATAAACATAAAAATCTTAACATTATGAACACCGAATTATCCAAATTGTATCCCACTAAGATGTGGGAAATCTTTGCAAACATTTGCGACATCCCGCATCCATCCAAACATGAAGAAAAAATTTTAATATGGCTCAAAAACTGGGCGAAAGATCATCACATTGATTATGTTCAGGATGAAACCGGCAATATTATTTTACGCAAACCCCCCACAAAAGGCTACGAAAACAGAGTACCTGTGGTAATGCAAGGGCACATTGACATGGTGCCGCAAGCCAACAGCGATTCTACTCACAACTTCGTTACCGACCCGATTCTTCCGCGCATTTGCGACGATGGTTGGGTGCGCGCCACCGGCACCACGCTGGGCGCCGACAACGGCATGGGCTGTGCAGCCGCAATGGCAATTCTAATTGATGAAAATATTGAACACGGTCCTCTTGAAGTATTGGTAACAGTGGATGAAGAAACCGGCATGACCGGCGCTTTCGGATTGAAACCCGGATTTATTAAAGGAGATATCTTAATCAATTTAGATTCGGAAGATGAAGGCGAACTTTATGTAGGTTGTGCCGGCGGTATGGACGCCACTTTTGAATTTGAATACAACATTCAACTTACCCCTGCTGATATGAAAGGCTACGAAATTGCCTTCACCGGATTAAAAGGCGGGCACAGCGGCATGGATATTGTATTGGGACGCGCCAATGCCAACAAAGTATTGATGCGACTGCTAAAAAAAGCAATAGAAAATTGCAATATTCGTATTGCCGAAATTAACGGCGGAAGTTTGCGAAATGCCATCCCAAGAGAAGCATTCGCCACAATAGCCGTTCCTGAAAATATGAGTTCTAAATTTGAAGAGTTGATGAAAACTTTTGCAGATACTATCGCGAAAGAGTTTGCTGCCACTGAACCTAATTTTGCATTTTCGTTGAAACCCATCGAAACCCCAAAAGAAGTGATGGGTACAGAATGTCAAATGAAAGCAGTGAATTTAGTGCTGGCAATTCCAAACGGTGTGATGCGCATGAGCGATTCAATGCCCGGATTAGTGGAAACATCTACCAACTTAGCCATTGTAAAAACCGAGAAAGGGCTACTCTCTATTGCTAACTTGATGCGAAGCAGCGTGGATTCTGCCAAAGAAGCCGTTGGCGAAAAAATGAGAGCGATTGCGCAATTAGCCGGAGCAAAAATTGAATTGGAAGGAGGATATCCTGGTTGGAAACCTAATTTAGAATCCCCAATTTTAAAAACCATGCTCCAAGTGTATGAAAATAAATTTGGTAAAACTCCGGAAATAAAAGCGATACACGCCGGTTTGGAATGCGGTCTCTTCGGCGCGGCGTATCCGCACTGGGATATGATCTCTTTCGGACCTACCATTAGAAGTCCTCACTCGCCCGACGAACGCGTAAACATTGAAAGCGTTGGAAAATTCTGGGATTTCTTAGTAGAAACTTTAAAAAATGTGCCGGTAAAATAAAAAGAGGGATTGAACTATTATATCTCAAATCTCAATACTATTTTAAAATTTGTGCCCGGCATGGGATAATTTAAAACTACCTCATACTGCTGATTTAATATGTTGTTTATTTCTGCTGAAATTTTAAAATTCCATTTTTTAAAACGAAACTCTTTTCCAAGTGAAATATCGTGGGTGTACCAGGGTTGTTCGTAGTTTTCGCGGATGTTGGACGAGTTGTGGTAACGTTCGCCCACATAGATAAAACAGTAATTCAATTCGTAAGTCTTAATCGAAAAATTGAGTGTGAAAGAACCGTTATGCCAGGGAATGTATGCAATTTGCCCTCCGTATGTTCCTGAATAAGGGTCATTATCTTTGGGGTCGGAAAAATCTTGCGCTTTTTGAAAGGTATAATTGAAAATGGTTTTCAAGCGAATGTCGTAAGGAAATTTCCAGTCAAGTTGGGCAACGGCATCAACTCCTTTAATTTTAACCAACCCAATATTCATCATCATCCAGCGAAACTGATTACTCCCTTTCGGAACAGCAATAATCTTATCTTTAATTTCATTATAATACAGATCAGTTTTCAACATCAACATTTCAATAATTCCTTTTTTAAAGATTTTTGTGTATTGTAATCCAACATTATACTGCGTTGCCAATTCCGGTTTTAATGCAATATTTCCTATATCGGTATAATACAGATCATTAAAAGTGGGCATTCTAAATGCGCGTTTGTAAAATGTTCTAATGTGAAACTCTTCTTTTTTAATGGGTTTATATGAAATGAAAACCGCTGGCGAAAATCTCTTTTGAGACGATGAAGCAATATTTTCCGGTAACATCATACTTCCTGTTTGGTTTCTTTTATCGTTAATAAAAGTTCCCAATAAACTTGCCTGCATTTTAATTCGCCAAAAATGGTATGCAGTGGCAAGGGCTACAAGTGTTGAGTAGCGATCAGGTTGGGCAAAATTCTTTAGATTAGCCTGTAAACTGTTCCACTGAAAATCGGTGGACAAAGCGATCTCCCAGTTTTTCAGAATATTCACTTTTTGAGACAAGGAAGAATATATTTCCTGTTGGGTAAAATTGTTGTCTATATATAATAATGTAGTATCGGGATTGAGGTAGCGCATGTAGTCGTTGGCGTATTTAAAATGGGCTTGCAGTGTGTATCGGGGATGAATGGGGGCAACTATGGAGGCTTGGGTAAAGAAGTTTCTATCCCATTGCCGTTGCGCGTTTTTCCAAACATTGTTTAGGATGGCGCCGGGTATTCCTCTTTCAGAATTGTAGAAATAGATTTTGGCATTCCAAAGTAATTTTTTGGCATTTCCAAAAAGTCCACCTTCTACCCTAACAGCCTGAATATCTCCGTTTTGGCGCACTGCTGTGGTGTCGTAGGCAGTAGTTCCATCGGGCAATACTCTGCGGTAGCGGAATCTGTATTTTCCTGTAGCGTAAGTATATTCGGCATTAATAGAAGAGGATAGCGTTTTTGTAATTTTTTGCTCCCATACCATAGAAGGATTTGCCAATCCAAAAGAACCCGTGCGAAAAATGGCTCTGACATTAAATTTTTTATCTTTTTCAAAAGTTGGACGTTTCGTTTTCAGATAGATATTTCCTGAAAAACCAAAATCTTTTGCCGATTGAAAAATTTCACTTTTTTGTCCATTATATAATGTTATTTCTTCAATATTATCTAAAGAAAATTTACCCAGATCAATCTGTCCATTTTGGGCATTTCCTAACTGAATACCATCGTAGAATACGCCCACATGATTTGTACCCATACTTCTAATATCCACCGTTTTCAGTCCGCCGATTCCGCCAAAGTCTTTTATTTGAATTCCGGAAAAATATCTAATAGCATCTGCAACGGAGTGGCTACTGAGACGGTGTAATTCTTCTGCTGAGAGTTTTTGAGATGGGATAATTTCGTTATGTAACGTGGTGGTAATTGCAACCTCTTTTATTTCATAAACTTTTGTGGTATCGAGTGCATTGTGTTGCGCATACAGCGATCCTTGAAAATGCGGCAATGAAAGCACGCAGATGACGCAGATGAAACAGATTTTCGCAGATTTTTTCATATTATACCACTCTTTATCCTCGAAAGGTTGATAATTTGTTTTTTGCGTTGGCAGGTCTCCTGACTTATCCCCGTTTTGAGCTGCCTTCCCGAAGAACCGTTTGATAGAGCAGACGGTAAACCACAGTGGCTTTTTTTGTCAAAACGTTGCATTAGGATTTACAGTAGCGGGTCTGTTCAGGATTTTCACCTGATTCCCTCTTCGTCAGCAATATTTTATAATATTACTGAAACCAATGCGCGGCGAAAATATATTATTTTCGTTCCGAATATTTATCTTTTTAATTATTAATATGGAATAGAAATGGATAAAATTTTATATTTCTTTGCAAAAAAAAATTCTATGGCGTTTTCTGAAATCATTTCGCTCATCAGTCAGCACATTATGGGCATGAGTCTCGTATTATTATGTCTTGTGGTAGGGTTGTATTTTTCAATTCGAACTAAATTTCTACAAATTCGGTATTTAAAGAGTATGGTAATGATGCTTTTTAAAAGTAAATCTTCAAAAGAAGGCATATCCTCTTTGCAGGCATTTATGCTGGCGTTGTCGGGGCGTGTGGGAACGGGAAATATTGCCGGTGTGGCAACTGCCATTGCATTGGGAGGACCCGGCGCGGTTTTTTGGATGTGGCTCACCGCTTTCCTCGGGGCAAGCACTGCCTATATAGAATCTTCTTTGGGGCAAATTTACAAAGAGAAGATTGGGGGGCATTTTCGCGGCGGTCCGGCATTTTATATCTTAAAAGGTTT
>WRNX01000037.1 GCA_009776395.1 Lentimicrobiaceae bacterium | reverse complement strand
TTTTGCCTTAAAGGCGGCTGTAAATTTTCTTCTGCTTTTCATACTGCAAAGGTAAGGTTTTTTGTCTTAACTTGCTGTACGAAGATTGGGGGACATTATATTTACCATCAACATTACAGTATCACCATGTAACACTCCATATTCAACAACATAAGATAAAACATTATAACGCTCCAATACAACATTGAGCGCATCGTTACAAGATCTATCGGGCGAACAGGCATCAAATGATCTGTCTTCTGCTGTTATAAAGAATGCAAGATTTCCTATTCCATCCTTACAAGGGTGACATCTTGATTTGAAAAATTCTGGTACAAAAGGGGTTAACGCTTCGCGCAATCTTCTATCTAAATAGGAATATTCATCTTCTAAAAGTATTTCATATACATCTCCTGATCCATTAGCATTGCATTCCATTACATGGGGTGGGTCAAGCAAACGATATGACGCCACATGAAAATCTTTAAAAATTTGATTTAGTTGTTCATTTCCTGTAATTGTATTATCAATAGGAAGTACAGAGGGATCATTGGGAACAACCCATAGAACGCCACAAAAATAGGTAGGTTGCGCATTAACCATTTGCACACAGCATAGAAAAATAATAATGCCAAGAAAAATTTTAATTTTCTGTAAAGAGTTTGCTAAAAATTGTTTTTTCATAATGCTTAAATTTTAAATGTATTATTTTTGATTTAATGTTATTTACTGTTTAACTATTTTTTTTGTTATTACTCCTTCTTCTGTGGTTATTCTTACAAAATATACGCCTGATTGTAAATGTGAAATATTGAAAACCACCCCGTCAGCCTTTGGCTGCCACCCCTCCAATTTATTGGAGGGGAATTTTGTCCCTACGTTTCTGCCATAAATATCAAACACTTCAATATTCGTAACTTGTAACCCGTAACTCGTAACTTGTAACTCTCCCGTTGTGGGATTCGGATAAATTTCAATATCATCACTAAAATCATTGTCATTAATACCCACAACATTCATAAAACCTTCAATAGACACATTGTCTAAACAAATTCCATAGCCGTAATTAAATTTTCCTTGAAAACAAATTTGCAGTTCAGTATTTTCAATATTTTCTGGTAAAATAATGGTATCTAAAAGCCATGTGTTTTGATTATTTTTATACACTTGCCAAAGTGTCCATGACTTTTCTTCATCAATTTTATAAAAAATAGAAAGTTCATCGGTTAATCCGTAACGTGCTTGATTATAAAGTGCAAAAGCGAGTTTCACATTATTAAATTCGGTCATCTCTATGGGAGGCAAAATAAGGCGCGTTATGTTTCCTAATTCACTTACCGCATTCAATGTAAAAGAGATATTAAAATCTCCTTGATAAGCATCAATAGGATTAGTATTGCCGTTTCCGGTTTCAATTGTCCAAAATGAGTCGCCTTCCACATTTTCCTGTTCCCAGCAGATATTCATTTCATTTTCAAAATCTTCAAAAAATGGAATCTCCATATTTTTACACAAAGTAGTTGCTTGTGTTTCAATTCCATTTGAATACATGAAATTATCATTATAAGAGAATAATTTATAGTAATAAGTGGTTACCGGCATCAATTCTTCATGATTAAATGAATCGGCATTACCAAAGTAGATAACTTCTCCTCCATTAGCAAGCATATCTCCTGCTTGATATTCATTTCCTTTTACAGGATCTCCGATCTGCTCTGTTGTATTAACCACCAGCATTACATTAAGATTGCTGTTCTCTTTTTGCCAATTGATTTCAATTTCCGAATAAGATAATGCTGTGGCGGTAATATCGTTAGGCACGGGAAACGACTCCAAAAATTCTTTAAGCGCTACTAATGCCTTGTATGCGTTAAGTCTTCCTGTTCCTAATTTTCCAATTAAAGCCGGATTTACAGCATAATGATTATCGGCATTATTTTTTAGCAGATCTTTAACTTCCTGACTTGACAACTTATATCCGTTTCTGATAGCATAAGAAACTAAAAGCGCTGCTGCGCCGGACACATGTGGGCAAGCCATGGATGTTCCATTCATAAAAGCGTATCCACTAGTATTACAACTTAATATTCTTCCATTTCCGTTACCTTCGCCACCGGGTGCCGAAATACCTACCCAGGTTCCGTAATGTGCATAAGAAGATTTTACATCTTTATTATTTGTTGCGGTAACTCCAACAACGGGTGCGTAACAACCGGGGAAAAAATTACCTTCATAGCCTGCGCCGTTGTTATTATTTCCTGAAGAAAAAAACACAATGCCATCCTCCATCACGTCTCCACCACCATTGGCAATAAAATAGTCAATGGCATTTGCTACCGATTGGTCATAAACGTTTGGGGTGCTGTATCCCCAGCTGTTTTGCGAGATACAGGCGCCATTATCTGCTGCATATATGAAAGCATTATCAACCCCATCTGCGCCCTGCCCATTTGGAGGAAAAATCTGGCAGGTCATCAACCTTACGCCATCGCCGCTACCCGAACCACCTGCAATTCCTGCAACGCCCACACCATTGTTCGTAACTGCCGCTACTGTTCCACCTGTATGACAACCATGATCTCCCGGACTTATATTAGAATTATTATTATAGAAATTAAACCCTATTTGATTCCACATATTTGCCTGCAAATCAGGATGATTTTTATTGATTCCGCAATCTATAATAGAAACAATTACATCACTGTTTCCTTTTTCAATCTCCCAGGCGTCAAAGAGGCTAATATCGCAACCAGGGGTTCCGCTTGCCTGTCCGGTATTATTGTAATGCCACTGTTCGCTTAGGCGCGGATCGTTTGAAGACCATCTTTCCTTATTATCGGCGTCATGGAGCACGATTTTATAAAACGGTTCTGCAATCTCAACAAAAGGAAGCGCTTGGTATGCTTCTACTGCATCGGCAATTGAAACATTTTCATCCAGTTCGATAGTAAACCACAGATGAAATCCCCACGCTTTGTGTCTTTCACGAAAATCAGAACTTCGCGAATTTGTTTCATACAATACTCCAAACAAAGGCGTATAACTCTTTGCATAAAACCTCTCATTTACCTGATCCAAGCTCGCAATCCCTGTTCTAACAAATCCATCTGAATTTGAATGATAAGTCACATCAGGGAGTTGCTTTTCATAAGAGCGGTCAATTTTAATTTTAA
Organism: Lentimicrobiaceae bacterium; assembly: GCA_009776395.1. Classification (GTDB taxonomy): domain Bacteria; phylum Bacteroidota; class Bacteroidia; order Bacteroidales; family WCHB1-69; genus WRNX01. The sequence continues at coordinate 7,611 of WRNX01000037.1, read as the reverse complement.
TTTTCCCCTGTTCGTAAGCGTCAATCGGAAAATCACGTACATTTATTTCAGGGCGTTCCCCTTGTAGAATTTTGTATCCATTTATATAGGATACGGTTAAGGATTGAGAAAATGTTGCAAAGAATGTAATTGCAGCGAAAATAAAAAGGGTAATTTTTTTCATTATGATTAAATAAGGTTAATTTTTTACTGTAATATTTTTATAATCTGAAAAAAGGAAATTTTGAAAGTAAAATTGTCGCATTTATTTTTTCTATTCCCTGACCTCTATTTCATTAATAAGATGTTGTGCATTAGCAAATTTGTCTATAATAAAAAGAACGTAACGCACATCCAAACATATATTTCTACAACGATTCACATCATAATAAATATCGCTCATCGTTCCTTCCCACACGCGGTCAAAATTTACGCCCACCAACTCGCCAACACTATTGAGAACAGGACTTCCTGAATTTCCACCGGTAGTATGGTTACTGGCAATAAACGCCACACGCATCTCTCCATTAGCATCCGCATAACGACCAAAATCTTTGTAAATAATAAGATCACGTAATTTTCCATCTACTTTGTAGTCAAAAATTTCAGGATTTTCTTTTTGAATTATTCCATCGGTGGTGGTGTAAGGTAAGTAACGCATTCCATTATAAGGAGAAAAACCCTCCATTTTACCGAATGCTACCCGCATGGTTAAATTGGCATCCGGAAAAAACCTACCTGTCGTATCTGCCGCAGCATACACAACCCACTCTTTATACTTGAGATCTATCTGACGTCTTATATTGGAAAGCGTATTTTCGGTAAAAGAATTTTTGCTTATTTCTTTTAACGCTTGATACGCATCCAAAAACATCGTGTTGTCATTCAACCATTTATGCATAACTGCAATCTCTTTTTTTGATGCAGCAGTTACAAAATTTGAAAACTTCTCCGAACTTGAAAAAACAGAGTGATCATAGAGTTGTTTTGCCATTATTTGTAAAGATTCTCTGTCAGTATCTGCATATTTTTGCAATGAAGCAGGAATCCATTCTTTACGAGTAGTGTTAAAATAATACTCTAATAATTCTACAAATATTTCTTTATCAATAGGTTTATAGTAAGTAGGATAAAATTCTTCAGCCAATGACAACAACTTTGTTTTGTTTTCCTGTGACCATGGAAAATTTTCCTTTAGCAGTGGGCGAACAGATTCTATAAAACTTCCTAACTCAATGGCAAAAAAAGTTTCGCGCAAAGTTACTGCTTTTGTTTCCAATTCTTTATTTGTTTCATACAGTTTTTTTAATTCCATTAATAATTGATAGCGGCTGTAATTATTATCGTTTTGAGAAGCAAACACCTCTAAAAATTTTTCTTCTTTTTCTTTTCTACGCAAAAAATTGGTTTCTTTCAGTCCTTTACTTTCGCCAATTGCTTTTTTCCATCCGTTTGCAATAGAATTGGCTTTATTGGCATACATCAGACGAATTTCCGGGGACAAGTCCATATATTTTTTCATAATATCCAACCGTGCGCCGCGCTGATGAATAAGTGGAGGATTTCTATAATTAACCACTAAATTAATACCATCTGAAATAAGATATTGTTGCGTTGTTCCGGGATAACCTAATACTAAAGTAAAGTCGCCTTCATCAATTCCATGAAGAGATAATGGAAAAAAAGTTTCGGTATGTAAGGGAATATTGTCGGGGTGGTAAGGTGCGGGTTCTCCATTTTGGTTTGCATAGACGCGGAAAAGAGAAAAATCGCCTGTATGGCGGGGCCACATCCAATTGTCGGTATCGCCTCCAAATTTGCCAATACTTTCAGGGGGAGCGCCTACCAAACGTACATCGGGAAAAACACGATTTACAAACATATAATATTGATTACCATAGTAAAAAGATTTAATTTCTGCTGAATAATCCGTACCTTCAATGGCGTTATCTATGATTGATTTCATATTTTGGGCGATGATGGCATCACGTTCTTGAAGCGTATTTGCGTTTTCAACACCTTTCAGCATTTCTTGCGTAACCTCTTCCATATATACTAAAAAAGTAACAAAAAGTCCTTCGCAAGGAATTTCATCCTGATAAGATGTTGCCCAAAATCCATTTTGTAAAATGTTGTTATCCATTGTACTATAATGTTGAAAATAGGAATAGCCACAATGATGATTGGTAAGCATTAATCCGTTTTTAGAGATCATGGATCCGGTGCAGCCACTTCCCATAAGCACCACCGCATCTTTCATACTGCTGTGATTTACGTTATACACATCCTCAGCAGTGAGTTTAAAACCTAATTGTTGCATCTCGGCTTCTTTTTGTTTCAACAAAACAGGAAGCCACATACCCGAATCGGCTTTGATAATTAAAAATGATAATAGAAAACTGAAAAAAATAACGAACCTTTTCATAATATAACTAATTTACTGATTTATTAATAAATAACTAAAACTCTTTTTTTTAAGAGAGCAAAAATATCTAAAATTATGATTCTTATCAAATAGAATATTATTATTTTTGCAAAATCTTATTTTAATATTTTTCTTTAACTTAAATTTATAATGATGAAAAAATTTTTACTCACATTTTTTATTGTATCAATCTGTTTGCTTACATTCGCTCAATGGAGTAGCGACCCCACAGAAAATAACCGTATTACCCCGCTATCCACCGAAATTTACGACCACGAACTGAAAGTATCTAACGATGGTACTTCTTTTGTTGTTTTTAACCGTCCTACGGGAGGCAATACCGCGACTTTTCTGCAAATCATTGATGTAAACGGTAATATGCTATTTTCGGATCAAGGGATGTTGATAAGCAATGAGCACACACTTGGCTGGACTATGGTAGATCAACTTTTGTTCATAGATGACGATGGAAACGCCATTGTGGTAGTGGTTGACTGTCGGCATTCTACTAATGAGATGATTAGTTACACGCTTTATAAAGTCTCGCCCACAGGAGAGATGTTGTGGGACGAAAACGGACTTGATCTTTGCGGAGGCATGGCATATGGTACAATCGGCTGCATGAACATCATCCAGTTGGAAGATGGAAGTTATGTTTGCGCCTGGATGGTAGAAAGCAGTAATCTTTATATCCAAATGCAGCGAATCTCCAAAGCTGGAGAATTGCTCTGGAATGAAGCAGATGCACGTCTGTACGACCCGTCCACGCCCCACGATTATCCCTATTTGGTAAACGCCGGAGAGAATCAGTTCATTGTGGTCTTTTCAAAGGGAACTATTTTCAATAGAAATCTCAGAGCGCGAAAATTTGATACCAACTGCTCTGCTGTGTGGGCAAACGATGTATCTATATTCACCGGCAGTTTCGGATATACGCCACCATGGGTCATCATTAGAGTAATACCCGACCAAATGGGCGGCGCATTCGTAGGATGGTTCGACGACCGATATAATACATTGACAGAATCCACTTACATGGCGCATGTTACAACTAACGGTACGTTGGGCTTTGATGGCGTTGAAGGCGGAGTTAAGATAGGATATAGTAGTTTAAGAAGTTTTTTCCCCGAAATCTATTTCGACAAAACGGAAGGCTTTTTATATGTGGCATTTAGAGAAACCGATAGCAACCAAGATTGGCAACAGATGAAAGCTCAAAAAATGGAAGTAACCACCGGTGAGTTAATGTGGAATCCTAATGGAATAGAGGTCTCGCCACTTATTTATGACCACAGTATTTCATTTTACACCATTCAAGATGGGGGAGATGGTAATGTAGCGATATTTTTTACATCGAATACTTATGATCCGCAATATTATTATGGCTGGGACATCAACAACGTGACGCTCATCAACAGTGATGGCGAATATGTTTGGAATGATGAAATTATTCAGTTTTCCACTCCTGTTGGTTTCAAAGGCAGTTTGCTTTCTACCCCATTACTATTCAACAATTTCTGGTTAACAGCCTGGAATGATGAAAGAAAAATTGCAGGCGATCCCGACGGAAGTAAAAAAATATATATGCAACGCATCAACAAGGATGGAACATTAGGCGAGAGCGGAGATATATGTTTACCCCCTGCCAATATCATCATTGAAGATATTACACAAATATCGGCGGTAGTCTCCTGGGAAGGCAATGCCGACCATTATGAACTCTCCTATCGTATGGTGAATGAAGATTGGATTACGGAAGAGGAAATAGACTTGCATTCTTTCACTTTGGAAGAATTGATCCCAAATACCGATTATCAAGTTCGAATACGCAGTATCTGTTCAGAGGATAATTTTAGCGTTTGGTCGGCAATTAAATCATTTACAACACTTGATACTCTTCTCCCAGCCCCTTGCGAAACGCCTGTTAGTTTATTTGTTGAAGAAATTACACAAAACAGCGCAAAACTATCATGGATAGAAGGAAACGAAGAAAATTTAAGTTGGGAGATTCGATTTAAAGAAAGTACAGCGCCTTCCTGGATAGATGTAGAAAATCTTGAAGAAAAATTTTATTTCTTGGAAGATCTTACCGAAAATACAGCATACTTATGGACTGTAAGAGCCAATTGCAGCGATAACCAAACCAGCGAATGGGCAGATGAAAATAATTTTACTACCCAACCAAACAGTATTAATAATACTAATATAGAAACAATTACAGTTTTTTCTTCAGGTAAAATGATCCATATTTTGAATCAAGGAAACATCTATATTGAAAGAGTTCAATTGTTTAATGTTAATGGAAAACTGCTTTTTGATTATGTGGTAAAGAGTACCGATAATATATTGATTCCTACTACCTTTAGTAGTGAAATGATTGTTTTAGTAAAAATAACAGGAAAAAATGAGGAGGTGAATTTTAAGGTACTAGTGAAATAGAGGAAAACCTGGTTTTTCAGTTTTAGGCTCATTGTTTATACATTCTGGTTATAAAACAATTTTTTTAAGGAAACAAAAATAGAATGAAAAAAAAAATTCTGCTGTGCATTTATACTCACATAATACTATTGTTATATTCAGAATTGGTCCTTATTGAATTGCACTTCACACTCCAACACCATTCCAAATTTTTCAAAAACAGATTTGCGGATTTTTTCAGCTAAACTCAACATCTCGTTTCCCGTAGCATTTCCATAGTTTACCAATACTAAGGGTTGAGAAAGGTAAACGCCGGCATCTCTTTCGCGAAAACCTTTCCAGCCGCAGAACTCTATGAGTTGTGCAGCTGCTAATTTTACATGGTTTTCATCCTCTTCAAAACAAGTTAAGAAAAGATGTTTTTTTTGTAGTTTTTCAAATTTTTCTTTTAAAATAATCGGATTTTTAAAGAAACTTCCCGCAGAACCAATCTTATCAATATCAGGAAGTTTTTTATTGCGAATTTCAATAACTTTATCCTTAACAATCTCTAATGTAATTTTCGAAAAAATTTGTAATTCATCTCGCAACGCTTTGTATGTAATATTGTAATTTTCAATTTTCGATAATCTAAAGACCACCGAAATAATAATGGCTTTGTTTTTCCACTCTTCCTTAAAAATGGAATCTCTATATCCAAATTTACATTCTTCATTAGAAAAAACAAGCGATTTTCCTGTAGGTATTTCTCTTACATACACTTCTTTAATTACATCTTTTACTTCTGTACCGTAAGCTCCTATGTTTTGCACAGGACAACTCCCCACTTTTCCGGGTATGCCAGCCAAATTTTCTATTCCGTAATAGTGGTTTGAAACACAGAAGTCTATAAAATCTTCCCAATTTTCTCCTGCTTTCACTTCTACTTCAACATATTTATCAGTTTGTTCTAATATTTTTATTCCTTTTGTGTTAATATGAATAATTGTGCCTTTAAAATCTTTGGTAAATAAAACATTAGTTCCTCCACCAAGTATTAAAAATGGTTTTTCAAATATTTTATTATCAAACAGATAATCAAACTCTTCTTCTTTATTAACATAAATAAAATCACTACAATTTGCCGCAATTCTAAAAGAGTTGAATTTTTGTAATGAAAATGGTTGTAAAATAGATTGTTTATACATTTTACCGCGTTCTTCAAAATTGACATATTGATCATAACTGGCGGCAGCGGGGGAGAGCAAACAGATTTTTTCTTTTTGCGTACTTTTTATAGCAAAAAAAATAATTTGCCGCATATCATCTTCTAAAATAAAATTGAAATCCAAATCATGTTTAGATTCCCATTCGGTTTTCATCCGTTTTCCGGAAGGTCCCATAAAAACAATGTTTTCTACTGGATTTTTATCCAAATATTCGTACAAAATATGGTAATCAATTCCTCTATCAAAACCACCGAGCAGCAAAGTATTTACATTTTTCAATGTTTCTAATGCGTAAATAGTGGCTTCCGAAACAGTAGAAATTGAATCATTATAAAAACGGATTCCATGTTTCTCGCACACAAATTCTTGCCGGTGTTCTAAAGGAACAAATGTTGTCAACGCAGTTTCAATATTTATATCAGAAATTCCCATCATTCTGCACGTTGTAATGGCAGCATTATATTTGATACGACTTGAATAGGGATAAAAATTCCGAGAAAAGTTATGCTGCGTTAATAATTTATTAATCCATTCATCATCTTGATTATACACTAAAATATCGGTTTCTTTTTGATATTTGGTAATATTCAGTTTTGCCTGCATATAACTTGAAAATGAGTTAAAGTGATCTAAATGTTCCTGATAAAGATTAAGCAAAACGGCAATATGAGGCGAGTGAGACACAAACTCTAACTGATGCGCCGATAATTCTGTCACAATAAGTGTCTGTTTATCAATTTTTTCAATAATATCAAAAAAAGGGATGCCGATATTTCCTGCTAAAACTGTTTTTTTATTATTAGTTTTAAGAATGTGATGAATTAAGGAAGTAACAGTACTTTTTCCTTTGGTTCCAGTAATTCCAATAGTTTGGTTTCTATAATATTGCAGAAAAAGTGTCGTTTGCGAACTTATTTTTTCAAGATTAATATAATAATTTACATTTGATAGACTAATTCCAGGTGTTTTCAAAATAATGTCATAATCGTTCAAGTTTTGCAAATAATTTTCTCCGCAAATAAGAGTTGAATTTGAGTCGTTGTTTTCAATAAAATTCTGATCGTGAATAGTCAAAAACTTATCAGGTAAATATTTTCTAATAAAATTATAGGATGAATTACCTTCTTTGCCAAATCCGAGTATGGCAATTTTTTTGTCTTTTAAAGAGTTGATGATGTTCATTTTCATTTTGAGATCGCAAAAGAAGAAAAAAATCTTAAAAAATATAAACTTTATTTTCGTTTTATCATTCTCAATACATATGAAACCAAACTCTTTCTTTCCGATTTTGTTAACCCTATAAAATAAATAATGAACGCCGAAGAAATTACCGTTACTCCGCAAACGCCCACAATTCGCAATAAAGACGGACTGAAACTGTAGTAATAAAGCAACGGACAAATTACAGATAAAACAGTTACAGCAGAAATAGGAATAATAACTTGTTTGATATAGTTTAAAACATTCATTTTTAATAATCTATTAGTAAAATAGATACGCCCCACTTGTGCTAAAATTGAAGTAACTATCATCACAAACATGATGGTTTGGGGAGGAAATCCTAACTTCAAAAACAGATAG
>WRNX01000036.1 GCA_009776395.1 Lentimicrobiaceae bacterium | reverse complement strand
TTTGATAAATTCTCTCGTAAAACATTTTTTTGTTGTGTTTAGTGTTCGTAGATTTTTGAGTTTTTTTAGATTTCATTTTGAGTTAATTTAGTAATAATGAGCAACGTAGTATCATATTTTATAAATTTTTATGTATAAAATAAATACGACCGCAAATATATATGATATTTTACCATAATTAATAAGGAAAGAATTTTTTTATTGATATATTTCTAATTCATTTACCTCAATTAAATATTCCGGTAAATACGACAACTTTGCTTTTCGCAATCCTAGCACACCTGCATCTTCCGCACGATTGATATAAGTATATTTTTTTGATATTTCATTTGCGAATAGCTTATTAATCATAGTATAAGCACCTTTATAATTTCTATCTGCTTTTTCAAAAAGAATTAAAAAAGTATCCTCATTCAAAGGAAATCCTATTGAAAATGCAATAACTTTATTTTCTATTTGCAACAAAATACCCTGCATGTTTAATTCAAAAAAATAGTTAAAAGCCTCTTCTAAAGCAATATTTTCTTTTTCTAAAGAAGTATCAGGAGTTTTATTAGTCTCCCATAAAGTATTGAAATGTTTTACTTTGTTAATATTTTCCTGGGTAATATGGGCATAGTTCCAATTGTTATGTTTTATAAAATGATTGATTTGATTTCTTTTAGGTTTAAAAAGATTTCCCTCTAATGATGTCAATTTATTTGCTAAATAGATATATTCAAAATCATTTCTAATTGAATTTACTCTATATTGGATATCTGTTTTCTGACAAAATTCATCTGCCCATTGCAGCAATAAGGGAGCCATATCATTACAAAATTGATAAAATCGAATTTTCTTTTTTGTACATAACTCATTCATCGCTATTGTATCCAATATTTCGGGGAGATTACCTTCCCCCATGGGAAACATAAAATAATCATCTTTATCATGTTTAGCCTTAATAACCAAAAAATTATCTAAAATTGCATATTGAACATTGTAAACGTCTCTATAAAGAAACAGCACAACAAAACTGTAATTCATTAATTGACAATCTAATTTTTTTGTAAAAGAAGATATTAAATTTTGGTCTTTAAATTTAAGTGATTGAAACTGTAGCATTATTCCCTTATTAAAAAGTTTGCAAAAGTAATAATTAAAGAAAATAGCGTTAGTATAAATAAATATTTTTGGAAAAAAGAGTATGAAAACATGCATTAAACCTTTAAGTTATTTCTTTATTTTCATTTTTTCTTTGGGTATATTATCTGCCAACTCATTACAAGACAGTGCAATAGTTTACATGCAGCAGGCAAATGCCGCGTATCAAGCAAACGATTTTGAAAATGCTCTATCTCTTTATACTAAAGTGGTTGATTTACAATATGAAAGCGCCACATTATATTATAATTTGGGTAATGCTTATTTTAAAAATGGTGAACATGCACGGGCGCTTCTGTGGCTAGAAAGAGCGCACAGGCTATCCCCTAATAATGAAGATATAATTCACAATATCAGTTTTGTACAGCAAAAATTGATTGATAAAATTGAAGTTTTACCTGAATTGTTTATTGTGAAATGGTGGAATGTCTGTTCAAAATTATTGACCGGCAATCAATGGGCATTTTGTAGCATTTTTGCATGCGCTTTATTTGCTTTATGTATCTTTTTCATTTTGTTAATTAGGATTTCGTGGATTCGTTCTACCTCTATTTTTATTGCCATACTCGCATTGTTATTTACTGTGTTTTCCATTATTTTTGCGAAGAAAGAGAGTTCGCGCTATATTCATCACCCCGAAGGGATTGTCGTGGCGCAGGTAGTGAATATAAAAAGTACTCCTTCTGAAAAAGGATCCGACTTGTTTGTAATTCATTCTGGATTAAAAGTAGACATTACTGACCAACTGAACGAATGGGTGGAAATAAGGCTGTCTAACGGAGAAAAAGGTTGGATACTCGCGAGTTTGATTGAAGAGATTTAAAAAAAGTACAGCACAACAGTACTAATTAAGGCTGAATCACTAATTACGCTTTTCCTCCTGCATTTCCCAAAATAGGGATTACATCTTGTTGGTTATCTATAATTTTCCCGTTTTTTGCCTCAAATTTATGCATATTATCTTGCAATGCAAACAATAGGCGTTTTGCATTTTGTGGGGTTACGATAATTCGAGAGCGCACAGTACCCTTTGGAAGTCCAGGCATAAGCGAAACAAAATCCAAAATAAATTCTGCGTGCGAATGAGTAATAATTGCTAAGTTAGAGTAAACGCCTTGCGCCACTTCTTCGCTTAAATGGATATCAATTTTTTGTTCTTGTTGTTGCATAATATTACATTTTTGAAGCCATTAATGTTTCATATTCTTCTTTTGAACTTACTTGAATATTTTGGTATTCTTTAAGTCCTGTACCGGCGGGGATGAGATGTCCTACAATTACGTTTTCTTTCATACCTGCCAAAGTATCTGTTTTGGCATTAATAGCAGCATCAGTCAATACTTTAGTCGTTTCTTGGAACGATGCGGCAGAAATAAAACTTCGCGTTTGGAGTGATGCTCTTGTAATTCCTTGTAAAATAGGACGTCCTGTAGCAGGGCAGGCATCGCGTACTTTTATTAAACGCATATCTTTTCGTTTCAACATTGAATTTTCGTCTCTTAATCTTTTTGCATTAATAATTTGTCCTTTACGAAATTCTGTTGAATCGCCTTCATCTTCAACCACTTTTTTGTCCCAGATCATATCGTTTTCTTCCTGGAAGTCAAATTTATTCACTAATTCATCCTGTAAGAATTTAGTATCACCGGGATCATCAATCTCCATTTTACGCATCATCTGTCTTACAATTACCTCAAAATGTTTGTCGTTAATTTTCACCCCTTGTAAACGATAAACTTCCTGAATTTCATTCACAATATACTCCTGTACTTTCATGGAGCCTTTTATATTTAAAATATCAGCGGGAGTTAATACGCCTTCTGAAAGCGGTGTTCCTGCTTTTACATAGTCGTTTTCCTGCACTAATATCTGTTTGGAAGTAGGAATCAAATATGATTTTTCCTCATTAGTTTTTGAGATAACTCTTATGGAGCGGTTTCCTCTTTTCAATTTTTTATCAAACTGCACTATACCGTCAATTTCAGACACGATGGCTGGGTCTGATGGGTTTCGTGCTTCAAATAATTCTGTAACGCGTGGAAGTCCTCCTGTTATGTCCCCTGATTTTCCAAAGGCGCGAGGTATTTTTACAAGAGTTTCGCCTGAGTCAATTTTTTGACCAACTTCAACAGCTATTCTCGCACCTACAGGAATATCAAATGTTTTGATTAATTCACCATTTTCATCGAGAATAATAATAGCAGGGTTTCTTACCTTTAACCTACTGTCAATAATCACTTTATCGCGAATATTGGTTTGTTCGTCAATTTCTACTCTATAGGTAACACCTTCAATAATATCTTGAAATTCAACAATTCCGGGTACATCTGAAAGAATGAGTGCATTAAAAGGGTCCCATTCGGCAATTACATCTCCTTTTTTCACATGGTCGCTGTGTTTGTAATAAAGATTCGCAGCGTAAGGTATATTTGCTGAAGAAAGTGCAACGCCTGTTTTAAGGTCAATTATTTTGAGTTCTGCCGAACGTCCGATTACTTTATAGAATGGTTTTCCTGTTTCATCAATTTTTTCCAATCCTCTCAATTCGTCAATACTGATCACACCGTCATATTTTGCTTCAATTTTACTGTTTGCGGCAATATTACCAGCCACCCCTCCCACGTGGAAAGTACGGAGGGTAAGCTGTGTGCCGGGTTCTCCAATAGATTGCGCTGCAATAATTCCAACCGCTTCTCCCATTTGCACCATTTTTCCGGTAGCTAAGTTTCTTCCGTAACATTTTTGACAAACGCCCACTTTGGATTCACAAGTAGGAACTGAACGAATTTCAACTTCTTCAATAGGAGAATCGGCAATTTTTTTGCAATATTCTTCATTCAATTCTTCACCTGCTTTTACAATTATTTCACCTGTAAGCGGATTATATACATCGTGGAGCGTAACACGTCCTAACAATCTATCTGCTAATGTTTCAACAATTTCCTCATTTTTCTTTAGAGCGCTTATCACCATACCGCGCAAAGTGCCGCAGTCTTCTTCCGTGATAATTACATCGTGCGAAACGTCCACCAAACGACGGGTTAAATAACCTGCGTCAGCAGTTTTTAAGGCAGTATCTGCCAAACCTTTACGAGCGCCGTGTGTAGAAATAAAGTATTCCAGTACTGATAGTCCTTCTTTGAAATTTGACAAGATGGGGTTTTCAATAATTTCGCCACCTCCCGCACTGGCTTTAGTAGGTTTTGCCATCAATCCACGCATACCGGATAACTGACGTACCTGTTCTGAGGAGCCACGAGCGCCGGAGTGCCGCATCATGTGAACAGGGTTGAAGCCTTGTCTGTCTTCTTCTATCTGTTTTAATAACAAATCATTCAAACGGCGGGTTGTATTTGACCATATATCAACTACCTGATTATAACGCTCATTATTGGTAATCCATCCCATGTTGTAGTTCATCGTAATCTCTTCAATTTTTTCATTTGATTCAGCTATGAGATCCGATTTTTCTTTGGGAATAATAATGTCGCCCAAGTTGAATGAAAGCCCACCTTCAAAAGCAATACGGAATCCCAGATCCATAATATCGTCCAAAAATTTTGCGGTTTTCGCGTTTCCTGCTTTAATAAGCACCTCACCAATTATATCGCGCAACGATTTTTTTGTTAACAGTTCATTCACATATCCATATTCTTTGGGAACCAATTGATTAAAGATAACTCTTCCAACAGTTGTTTTAATACGTTCCATTTTTCCATCCCCTTTTAAATTCACTCTACATTCAATAATGGCGTTTAGGTGCACCCGTTTTTCGTTATAAGCAATTATTACTTCTTCAGGGGAGTAGAATATTTTTCCTTCGCCCAGTACGGGGGCGTCGGGTACAGAACGCAATTCTTTGGTAATATAATACAATCCCAATACCATGTCCTGTGAAGGTACTGTAACGGGCGCGCCGTTGGCAGGATTAAGAATATTATGTGAAGCAAGCATTAACATTTGTGCTTCCAAAACGGCTGCATGTCCCAGCGGAACGTGCACAGCCATTTGGTCGCCGTCAAAGTCGGCGTTAAATGCCGTACAGGTTAAGGGGTGTAACCGGATAGCTTTTCCCTCTACCAAACGGGGTTGAAATGCTTGAATACCAAGTCTGTGCAAGGTAGGGGCACGATTCAACAACACAGGGTGTCCTTTCAGAATATTTTCCAAAATTTCCCAAACAATCGGTTCTTTTTTGTCCACTATTTTTTTTGCTGATTTTACCGTTTTTACCAAACCTCTTTCAATTAGTTTACGTATGATAAAAGGTTTAAACAACTCTGCAGCCATATCTTTTGGGATACCACATTCATTGAGTTGCAATTCAGGTCCCACAACAATTACGGAACGACCGGAGTAGTCCACGCGTTTTCCAAGCAAATTTTGGCGGAAACGTCCTTGTTTACCTTTCAAGCTATCGGATAACGATTTTAATGTGCGATTGGATTCAGTTTTTACCGCGTTGGTTTTCTTTGAGTTATCGAACAAAGAGTCTACTGCTTCTTGTAACATACGTTTTTCATTACGCATGATTACGTCAGGGGCTTTTATTTCTATCAATCTTCTTAAACGGTTGTTGCGAATAATTACACGACGGTAGAGGTCGTTAAGGTCTGAGGTAGCAAAACGACCGCCATCAAGTGGTACTAGAGGGCGGAGTTCGGGCGGAATAACGGGTATAATCTTTAAAACCATCCATTCCGGTTTGTTTTCGGCTCTTTTTCTACTGTCTCTAAATGCTTCAAAAACATGCAGTCTTTTAAGTATTTCCTGTTTTCTTTGTTGTGAAGTTTCGTTATTTGCCTTATCTCTTAATTGGAAAGATTCGGCATCTAAATCAATTTTTAGCAATAAATCGTAAATGCCTTCTGCACCCATTTTAGCAATAAATTTGGTTGGATCTGTATCTTCCAACAATTTATTATCTGGAAACAAATTTTCTGTGATGTTAAAATATTCATCTTCGGTGAGTAATGCGTGCTGATACACTTTTTCACTTATTGCATTTCCTGGTTGCACTACGATATATTTTTCATAATAGATTACCGAGTCTATTTGTTTGGCTGCTAAACCTAATAATGCAGCAATTTTGTTAGGAAGTGATTTGAAGAACCATATATGCGCAACAGGCACCACTAGATTAATGTGTCCTAAACGTTCTCTACGTACTTTACGTTCGGTGATTTCCACGCCGCAGCGGTCGCAAACAATCCCTTTGTATCTGATGCGTTTATATTTTCCGCAGTGGCATTCCCAGTCTTTTACCGGACCAAAAATCTTTTCGCAGAACAAACCATCGCGTTCGGGTTTATAGGTCCTGTAGTTGATCGTTTCTGGTTTTAGAACTTCGCCTTTTGATTGTTCTAAAATAGTTTCAGGTGCTGCCAAACTAATGGTAATCCTTGAAAACTCTTTTCTTGTGTTAGTCTCTTTTTTTATTGCCATACTAATTACTTGCTTGAATTATTGGTTTTTTAATCAAATTTAATATCTAACGCCAATCCTCTTAATTCGTTTACTAATACATTGAATGATTCGGGCAGTCCTGCGGTGGGCATATTATCACCTTTTACAATAGCCTCGTAGGCTTTGGCTCTTCCAACTACGTCGTCTGATTTTACGGTAAGAATTTCTTGAAGCACATTTGCAGCTCCGAAAGCTTCAATTGCCCATACTTCCATTTCGCCGAAACGTTGCCCTCCAAATTGCGCTTTACCGCCTAACGGCTGCTGCGTAATGAGAGAATAGGGACCGATGGATCGTGCATGCATTTTATCATCTACCATGTGGTGAAGCTTAATCATATAGATATATCCAGCAGTAACTTTTTGATGAAATTTATCTCCTGTTTCACCGTCATATAATTGGATGTTTCCGTTTTGAGGCAGCTTTGCTTTTTCCATCAGCTCGTTGATTTGTTCAATAGAAGCGCCATCAAAAATTGGTGTTGCAAATTTCATTTCTAGTTTTTTTCCTACCCATCCCAGCACGGTTTCGTAGATTTGTCCCAAATTCATACGTGAAGGCACGCCCAACGGATTAAGCACTATATCCACAGGAGTTCCATCTTCCATAAAGGGCATATCTTCTTCACGCACTATTTTTGCCACAATGCCTTTGTTTCCGTGTCTTCCAGCCATTTTATCACCTACTTTGAGTTTCCTTTTTTCTGCAATATACACTTTTGCCATTTGCACAATACCGCTTGGCAGTTCACTACCAATAGTGGCGTCAAATTTTTCACGCGTTTCCAATGAATAGAAGTAACGATCTTTTGCCAAATAGTTTCTAATTAAGTCAGCAATCATCATATTAATTTTACTATCGTTTGTCCACTTAGAAACGCTTATGGTCAAATAATTAACTGAAGAAAGTACTTTTTGTGAAAATTTTGCTCCTTTTGAGATGATCACATTTTTCATGTTATCATATATATTGTGAGCAATTTTTCCGTCCAACATTTTGTACAGTTTGGCAATTAGTTCTTCTTTCAAATCATCTTTAATTTTGGTATATTTGGTTTCAATTTCCGATACAATATCTTTATCACGTGTTCTTGCTTTTCTGTCTTTAACTAATCTTGACATAGATTTTGCTCCGATGACCACTCCTTTCATGGAAGGAGGTGCTTTAAGCGATGCGTCTTTCACGTCTCCTGCCTTGTCACCGAAAATGGCACGTAACAATTTTTCTTCTGGCGTTGGATATGATTCTCCCTTAGGGGTAATTTTTCCAATTAAAATATCCCCTTCTTTTACTTCTGCGCCAATGCGTATCAAGCCATCTTCTGTTAAATCTTTGGTGGCTTCTGAAGCCACATTTGGAATATCGTTAGTTAATTCCTCAATACCGCGTTTAGTATCCCGTACTTCCAATGTAAATTCTTCAATATGAATAGAAGTAAAAATATCTTCTTTTACCACTTTTTCTGAAATTACAATAGCGTCTTCAAAATTGTATCCTTTCCAGGGCATAAATGCTACCATCATATTTCTACCCAGCGCCAACTCTCCGTCTTTTGTTGCATAACCTTCGGTAATCACGTCTCCTTTTTGTACTTTTTGCCCTTTTTTTACAATTGGTTTGAGATTAATACATGAGTTTTGATTGGTTCTTTTAAACTTGGGTAATTCATATTCTTTTACATTGGAATCAAAACTTGTTATTTTTTCAATGTCAGTATAATCATAGTTAATTCTAATTTTTTCGCCATCCACATATTCAACAGTACCTGTGCCTTCGGCGCGTAATTGCGAGCGGGAATCTAAGGCTACTTTTTTTTCTAACCCTGTACCTACAATAGGTGCTTCCGGACATAAAAGTGGTACGGCTTGCCGCATCATATTAGAGCCCATCAAGGCGCGATTTGCGTCATCGTTTTCTAAAAATGGGATTAAGGAGGCTGCTATGGAGGCAATTTGATTTGGAGAAATATCCATTAAATCCACTTGTTCTCTTGCAACAATAGGATAATCGGCAAGTTGTCGGGCTTTTACTCTTTCTTCAAGTTCGCCGTTATCGTTAGTAATGGCTTTTGCCTGTGCAATAATTTTGTTTTCTTCTTCTTCGGCAGTTAAAAATATGGCGGGATCATTCATTTGCACTATCCCTTTTATTACTTTTTTGTATGGGGTCTCAATAAATCCTAGATTATTAATTCTTGCAAAAACACAAAGAGAAGAGATCAATCCGATATTTGGACCTTCCGGAGTTTCAATGGTACACAAACGACCGTAGTGCGTATAATGCACGTCTCTTACTTCAAATCCTGCTCTTTCGCGCGAAAGTCCACCAGGACCTAAAGCTGAAATTCTTCTTTTATGTGTTAGTTCCGAAAGCGGATTAGTTTGATCCATAAATTGCGATAATTGATTTGTTCCAAAGAACGAATTAATTACCGAAGATAATGTTTTAGAATTGATTAAATCGCCTGGAGAAAATACTTCGTTATCACGTACATTCATTTTTTCACGGATAGTTCTTGCCATACGGGCCAACCCCAAACCAAACTGATTAAAGAGTTGTTCTCCTACGGTTCTTACACGACGGTTGCTCAAGTGATCAATATCATCCACCTCGGTTTTAGAGTTTATTAATTGTATTAAATGACGAATAATGAAAATAATATCTTCTTTGGTTAAAATTCTTACATCAATAGAAGTATTTAATCCTAATTTTTTATTAATTCTGTATCTTCCCACTTCGCCCAAGTCGTAACGTTTTTCTGAAAAAAATAGTTTTTCCAATGCACTTCGTGCTGCTTCTTCATCTGGAGGAGCTTGATTGCGGAGTTGTAAATAAATATATTCTAATGCTTGTTTTTCAGAGTTTGCTGTATCTTTTTGTAAAGTGTTAAAAATAATAGCGTGGTCTGTTTTATTTTCATCTTCTTTATGGAACAATACTGTTTTAATATTAGAGTCCATAATCATTGCAATATGTTTATCTTCAAGTACTACCTCTCTGTCAATAACAACTTCTGTACGTTCAATGTTTACTACTTCTCCTGTTTCACCGTCCACAAAATCTTCTGTACGCACTTTCATTACTCTTGCAGCCAATCTCTTTCCTATACATTTTTTCAGATTTACTTTAGTAACTTTAACCTCTTCGGCAATACCAAATATTTCAAGTATATCTTTATCTGTTTCATAACCAATGGCTCTTAACAAAGTAGTTACAGGTAATTTTTTCTTTCTGTCAATATATGCATACATCACGTTGTTGATATCTGTGGTAAATTCCATCCACGATCCTTTAAAAGGAATTATTCGTGCGGAATAGAGTTGTGAACCGTTGTTATGGTAAGATGACCCGAAGAAAACGCCTGGCGAGCGGTGCAACTGAGATACAACCACACGTTCTGCACCATTTATAATAAAGGTTCCTCTTTGTGTCATGTAGGGAACCATTCCCAAATACACATCTTGAACCTGCGTCTCAAAATCTTCGTGTTCAATGTCATTACATGAGAGTTTGAGTTTTACTTTTAAGGGGACACTGTAGGTAAGCCCTCTTTCCAAACATTCATCTGTTGAGTAACGTGGGGCCTCCAAATAATAATCTAAAAATTCAAGCAAAAAACTATTACGAGCATCTACAATAGGAAAATTCTCTCCAAACACCTTATAAAGCCCTTCATTTTCTCTTTTTTCTGCATCTGTATTAATTTGAAAAAACTCTTGAAATGATTTTATTTGAATATCCAAAAAATCAGGATATTCTACTTGTCTCGTGGTTGCAAAGCTGAGTCTTGGATTTTTTTTTGTTGCCAATGGATTAAATTTTATAGGTTAATGAATCAAGAACAATTTAGTTTGTAATGAGTTATGAATTTGCAGCAAGGAAATTCATTAAATATAGCGAGTACAATACTTCCATCTTATTGGAAATATGTACTCACTATTTTTATTGAAAAAGGATTATTTCACCTCTACTTCAGCACCGGCTTCTTCTAACGATTTTTTTAAGCCTTCTGCTTCATCTTTCGTAACGGCTTCCTTCACCGGTTTGGGAGCGGTATCCACTAATTCTTTTGCTTCTTTTAGTCCTAAACTGGTTAATTCTTTTACAAGTTTAACCACTGCTAATTTATTAGGACCTGCTGCTTTAAGAATTACGTCGAATTGGGTTTTTTCTTCCACTTC
>WRNX01000035.1 GCA_009776395.1 Lentimicrobiaceae bacterium | reverse complement strand
TGTTATACCTTTGCGAATTGGACGGAAGGTGGTACTATAGTTTCAACAGATTCTTCTTATACATTTACTGTAAATGGAAACCGTACTTTAGTAGCAAACTTTGTGATAAAAACTTTCACTATTACTGCCACAGCCGGCGCAAACGGCACGATTTCACCCGGTACGGTTACCGTAAATTGTGATGCGAACCAAACTTTTGAATTTACCCCTAATGATTGTTACGAAATTAATGAAGTGTTGGTGGACGGAACGAACAACCCGGCGGCAGTTGCAGCAGGAAGTTATACCTTTAACAATGTTACAGCAAGTCATACTATTTCTGTTACTTTCAAAATAAAAACCCACTCCGTAACTTTGCCTGCCACCATTACCGGTATAACATTTACCCCGACCGAAGGCTCAGGTTCGCCCGTAAATTGTGGCGATAGTTTTTCATTTACAGTAACTTTG
Organism: Lentimicrobiaceae bacterium; assembly: GCA_009776395.1. Classification (GTDB taxonomy): domain Bacteria; phylum Bacteroidota; class Bacteroidia; order Bacteroidales; family WCHB1-69; genus WRNX01. The sequence continues at coordinate 10,627 of WRNX01000035.1, read as the reverse complement.
GATGATTGTTACACGCAAAGTAATATTGTAGTAAAAGCCAATGGAATAACATTAACGCATGACAATGGCATTTATGCCATTGCAAACATTACCGAAGATCAAGAAGTAACGGTTGAGGGTGTACAGTTAAATACTTACACTATTACTGCCACCACCGGTGCAAACGGCACGATTTCCCCAAGTGGAGACATTACCGTAAATTGTGGGGATAACCAAAGTTTTAAATTTACCGCTGAAGAAAACTACAAAATAGATATGGTATTTATTGATGGTTTGAGCATTCCCGAAACCGAAATTGCCGGTTTATATACCTTTAATGATGTTGATTCCAACCACTTTATTCATGTAACTTTCACCATAGCAAGCAGCATTTCCGAACCATTACTCTATCAAATTACCATTTACCCCAATCCCACCACAGGAGAATTGACAATTGAGAATGGAGAATTGAGAATTGAGAATGTAGAGGTGTTTGATATTTACGGAAAAAAACTATACTTGTCCACTCGTCCACTTGTCCACTCGTCCACTGTAAGCATAGACATTTCACATTTAGCATCGGGAATCTATTTTGTAAAAATTTCCACAGACGAGGGAGTCGTTATGAAAAAGGTGGTGAAAGAGTAATCTTTTCTGCTCTTTTTACCCCAAAAACTGCATTTTTAAAACTTTTCTGCATTTTTTAAGTATTTTTTAACATTCTGATTTTTAGAAAAATAAATTTCTAATAACAAGGTTAGGAAAGAAAATAATATATTTTTGCCGCATCATTAATTAAACAGAAAGTATTATGAAAAAACACGAAAATCTAACTTGGGAGGACATCAAAGCGATGTACGCCGAAATTGCAGAAATGCAAAAAGAAACTAATCTACAAATGAAAGAAACCGATAGACGGTTTAAAGAAACTGAAAAAAGGTTTAGGGAAACTGATAAGAAGTTTGCAGAAACCGAAAGAATAGTTAAAGAAACAAGTGAAAGTATTAAGCGTACTGAAAAAATGATCGAAAACACCAACAAACAGATTGGCGGCATTTCAAGAAGCAACGGCGAGTTTTGCGAAGAGTACTTTATCAATTCTTTTAAAGAAAACCCTACCTTTATGGGCGAAAAGTACGAGCGCGTGATAGACTATTTGAAACCCGATCCCGTAGTGATTAACGATGAATACGATTTAGTGTTGCGAAACGGCAGTTCGGTGGTGATCATTGAAATGAAATACAAATCGGGTATTGATGATGTAGGAAAAATGTTTTCTAAATTACACTCTTACCGTGCCAATTACCCCGTTCGTCTGAGGTTGCAACACTGTTGTTCGGCGGCGATTCTATCGCCGCCAAGTTATCTATACAGGTTCTACCTGTATAACCACGACAGTCCGGAAATGGCAGGCATTGTGGAAAAGCCGGCATCAATTTTTGCTAAATACTTTTCAAGTCGAAATACATTGCCCTGGTATCTTTGCCGGAATCTTCCTGAGTCATAAACTTAAAACCATTTTTTTCGTAAAAGTTTGCAACACCGGTATAAGCATCAACGGTGATAAAGCGGCAACCGGCAGGTTGTAACTCATCGGCATACGTTTTTTTTATAAACCACAAAATAAGTTTGCCAAGCCCCATCTGCGCTAACTTCGCTGCTACTGCCAAACGTCCTAATTTTACAGCAGGATACCTCTTTTTGCGTTTGTCGTTGGCTACATTTCTGTTGAGTTTGTTCCATTCCGACTTGTCAACATCATAACGAGTTATACTGTCATTTGATAGTGTAAAATAGGCTAATGTTTCTGTTTCTTTTTGTATCAAGTAGGTTACAGCAAATAGCGATGTTAAATAATTTTTTGCATCATTATTCAAAAAATCATTCAAATCATTATCACCACAGTCAAAGGGTTTGATTTCCGTTTCTACTGTTAGTCTAGAAATATTACTGCCTGCTTTTATCTCTTCAAAATTCATGCGATTGGAAATGTAGCGTGTTTTTTAAACCATTCATAAGCTGCATTCATTTCGCGACGTTCCTCTTCCGATATTTTTTTCGGATTGGCTATTTCTTTCTCAAAACGCTTTGCGTCTTCACCAAATAGGTCAGGGGTTTCTGCGATTGGACGTGCCATAATAATTTTGTTTTATAATTGTTTATTTACGTTGGCAAAAATATTAAAAATAAGGAATAAACAAGCAAAAAACTTAAAAAATAAATACCCTCGTTCGTGGCATTAGTGGCATAAATATTTTGAGACAGTTTCATTTTTTTCTGCTCTTTTTACTCTAAAAATTACATTCTCAAAAACTTTTCTGCATTTTTTCGGTATTTTTTAACATTCTGATTTTTAGAAAAATAAATTAAGATGATAATGGTTCGGAACGAAAATAATATATTTTTGCCGCCGAATATTAACACAAAATTATTTTATTATGAGAAGTAAAAACAAACCACAAGAAGCAACTTATGAAAGCGCTTGGAAATTAATTCAAGAAAATGCTAAAGGCATTAGAGAAATGAAAAAAGAAAATGCGATGAGGGCAAAAGAGACTGATCGGCAAATGAAAGAGACCGATAGTATGATTAAAGAACTTAGCAAAAAATTTGCTCACACTGAAAAAATGATTGAAAATACCAACAAACAGATTGGAGGCATTTCAAGAAGCAACGGCGAGTTTTGCGAAGAGTACTTTATCAACTCTTTTAAAGAAAACCCTACCTTTATGGGAGAAAAGTACGAGCGTGTAGTTGACTATCTTAAACCTGATCCAGTAGTTATTAACGATGAATACGATTTAGTGTTGCGAAATGGCAGCACCGTTGTACTCATTGAAATGAAATACAAAGCCAATATTGAAGATGTAGGAAAAATGTTTTCTAAATTACACTCTTATCGCGCCAATTATCCCATGTTTAAAGAATATAAGGCTTATTTGGCGCTGGCATCGTTTCGTTTTCCTGCAAAAGTTCGGAAACGCGCCGATGAAGAGGGTATCGTCCTCATTGAACAAAGAGGTGATAAAATTGAAGTAATTAGTGAAAATGTAAAAGCGTGGTAGAGGTAAGAGGTGCAATTTTACAAAGTGGAAATAATACGGTAGAGTGTGGAGGTAATCAAATTTGTAAAAGAATAAATAGGGTTCAGATAAATGCAGGTATCATTAGAAAGTTGTAGTGGCTGAAACCCACGCCACTTTTCCACCCAATGCAGGATTCATCTTACTCACAGTAACTTCTGCATCTGTTACTTGTGGATAGTTTTCTTTGAGCATCAAAATAATCTTTTGACATAAAGTTTCTAACAGATTCACAGGATGTTGCATAATCTCTTTAATCTCTAAATAAACCGCCTGATAATTTACCGCTTTTGTAATATCATCACTTTCGGCAGCCTGCGTAGCATCATATTCTAAAACTACATCCACTTTAAAGTGCGTACCCACTTGACGTTCCTCTTTAAAGCACCCGTGATGTGCATAAAATTCCATGCCCGAAAGAGTTATTTTACTATTCATTTTTGTTGGCACGTTTTCTATCGTTTTCATCTAATAATATTTTTCTCAACCGCAACGATTTAGGTGTAATCTCTAAATATTCATCTTTGTTAATCAATTCCATATATTCTTCTAACGACAATTTGATGGCAGGGGCAATGCGCATTTTTTCGTCAGAACCGGAAGCGCGCATATTGGTCAGTTTTTTCGATTTGCACACATTCACTACCAAGTCGTTTTGACGAATATGTTCGCCAATTACCTGTCCTGCATACACATTATCACCGGACTCAATGTAAAACGAACCTCTATCTTGCAGTTTATCAATAGAGTAAGCATAACTTTGTCCGGTTTCCATAGCGATGAGTGCGCCGGCGTGCCTGCCGCTAATCTCTCCTTTCCAAGGTTGAAATTCAATAAATCGGTGCGACATAATCGCTTCACCCTCAGTAGCGGTTAGAATTTGACCGCGCAACCCAATAATTCCGCGTGATGGAATAGTAAAATCTAAATGAATTCTATCGTTTTTAGTTTCCAAATGGGTCAATTCTCCTTTTCTTCGCGAAACATAGTCAATCACCCTGCTTTGAAACTCTTCCGGCACCAAAACCGTAAGTTGTTCCACCGGTTCATGTTTCTCACCTTCAATCTCTTTTATAATCACCTGAGGTTGTCCTACTTGCAGTTCGTACCCTTCGCGGCGCATGGTTTCTATGAGAATAGAGAGGTGCAGGATGCCGCGTCCAAAAACATTCATCATATCGGGCGAACCTGTTTCTTCAATACGCATCGCCAAATTTCGTTCCAACTCGTTAAAAAGCCGGTCGCGCAAATGCCTTGATGTTACATATTTTCCTTCCTGCCCAAAAAATGGAGAATTGTTGATAGTGAACAACATACTAATAGTTGGTTCATCTATTTTAATCGGGTCCAATTGTTCGGGCGCGTCAAAATCGGCAATAGTATCTCCTATTTCAAAATCTTCCAAACCGAGAATGGCGCAAATTTCGCCCGGATAAACCGTTTGTTTCATCTTCTCTTTTCCCAACCCCTCAAACACATAGAGTTCTTTAATTTTAGAGGGGATTATTTTACCGTCTCTTTTCACTAACGACACATTTTGTCCCCATTCTAATGTACCTCTTTTTAAACGTCCCACGGCAATTCTTCCCACGTATGAGGAATAATCCAACGAAGAGATCATCATTTGCAAGTTTCCTTCTTCCGCTTTTGGCTCAGGAATATGCGTAATAATTTGTTCCAACAAAAAACTTATATCAGTGGTTTGGTTTTTCCAGTCGTTACTCATCCAGCCTTGTTTTGCAGAACCAAAAACCGTAGGGAAATCCAATTGATCATCGTTTGCGCCCAAATTGAACATCAAATCAAACACGGCTTCTTGCGCTAAATCGGGGTTACAGTTGGGTTTATCCACTTTGTTAATCACCACAATAGGTTTCAAACCGAGTTCAATTGCTTTTTGGGTAACGAATCGGGTTTGGGGCATGGGTCCTTCAAATGCGTCCACTACGAGCAGTACGCCATCCGCCATATTGAGAACGCGTTCTACTTCTCCGCCGAAATCGCTGTGTCCGGGTGTATCAATCACGTTAATTTTTACGTCATTATACCTTACGGAAACATTTTTCGACAAAATAGTGATGCCGCGTTCGCGCTCCAAGTCGTTGTTATCTAAAATTAACTCCTGTACTTGTTGATTGGATCTAAACAGATTGGCTTGATGTAATATTCTATCTACCAAGGTAGTTTTTCCGTGGTCTACGTGTGCGATAATCGCAATATTTCTAATCTTCTGCATCTTATTTTTTTGCGCGGTACATAATTGCGACAATCTCTATAATTAAACCGATTAACATGAGAATGGGGGCAACCACCAATCTACGCGTATTAAAAATGGCATCGCTAAAAACTTCAGGATCTTTTGAGCCGCCACCGGATAACAGAATGTATCCTAATATCAAGAAAAGAATCCCCACTCCTATCAAAATATAATTGATTTTCCGAAACAGAGGTTGTTTATTTGGAGAAAGTTCATCTGTATTTTCGTTTTGTTTTTGTGTATTCATAATGGAACTGATTAAAATGGCGGCAAAAGTATGGTTTTTTTGATAAAGAGGGTGGTTGTTTTTATTGTAATGCAGGATTTTTACAAAAAAACATTTTAGATTTAATATATTATGTGTAAAAAAAAATATTTTTGCTACTCAATTAAATCTCAATAATCATGTCTCCCATTTTTACCCCGTGCCAAATAGGTCCTGTTGAACTCCGTAACCGAACTATCCGCTCTGCCGCGTTTGAAAACATGTGTAAAAAAAATAATCCTACACAAATGTTATTCGATTATCATACCGCTGTTGCCGTTGGCGGTATTGGAATGACCACCATTGCCTATGCGGCAGTTAATAAGAGCGGCATCTCTTTTGACGGACAACTCTATATGCGTGAAGAGGTTGTTCCAGAACTGAAAAAACTTACGGACGCCATTCACAAAGAGGGTGCAAAAGTTTCCATACAGTTAGGACACTGCGGAAACATGACCCATTGGTACACTTGCGGACAAATTCCCGTAGGCGCATCAAGCGGAATAAATATCTACTCCCCAACCATAGTACGAGCGTTGAAAGAGGACGAAATTTTGGCATTGGTGTGCGACTTTGGTAATGCCGTAAAACTTGCCAAAAAAGCAGGATTCGACTGTGTAGAAATTCACGCTGGACACGGATACCTCATCAGTCAATTTTTATCGCCTTATACCAACAAAAGAAAAGACAGATTTGGCGGCTCGCTTGAAAACAGAATGATATTTATGAAAATGGTAATGGAGGAAGTAATGAAAGCCGCCGGCGATGATATGGCTGTAGTAGTGAAAACCAATATGTACGATGGTTTTAAAGGCGGTTTAACGATGGATGAATGTTTGACAGTTGCCAAAGAGTTGGAAAAAACAGGCGCACACGCGTTAGTGCTAACCGCAGGTTTTGTAAGTAAAGCGCCAATGGAAATACTTCGCGGCGCCATGCCACTGAAAACATTAACCTATTATATGAACACACTCCGCTTTTGGTGGCTCAAAATTGGAATTAGCATCATAGGCAGATGGATGATCCCTACTGTTCCATACGAAGAAGCCTACTTTTTAGAACCCGCGAAAATATTTAGAAAAGAATTGAAAATTCCGTTGATTTATGTGGGTGGTATGATTTCTAAATCAAAAATGGAAGAAGTGTTAAAAGAAGGGTTTGTGGCTTTTCAGTTAGCGCGTCCTCTCATCCATAATACCTACTTTATTAACAGTTTAAAAAATGGCGATGTTGAAAAAAGTGAATGTAAGCACTCTAATTATTGCATCGGCAGAATGTACTCCGTTGAAATGAAATGCCATCATTGTGTGGAAAAGATGCCTAAAAAATTGAGAAAAGAGGTAGAAAAAAATGAAAAGCGGTGGATGTAATTCTTTAAAGTAGTAAACTCAATTTTTATTCCACAAATACTCCAACATTTTTGAATAAGTTTCACTCATTTCCATTCCTCTGCGCAAAAACATTTCATGCTCGCTTTCCAATACTTTTTCTATAGAATTTTTTGTATAACCCTTGTTGCGGTTTCCCATTGAAAATGATGGAACAAAACTCCTATGAAAATCTGAGCCATATAAATTGCATGCCACTCCAATTACAGTTCCCGTGTTAAACATACTACCGATGCTACACTTGGAATGGTCGCCCATCATAAGTCCACAAAATTGTAATCCTGTATTTTCATATTTCTGCGTGGCGTAGTTCCATTGGGCAATCTCTCCGTAGTTGTTTTTTAAGTTCGATGCGTTTGTTCCGGCACCGATATTACACCATTCACCAATTACGGCATTGCCCAGAAAACCGTCGTGCGCTTTATTAGAATAACCAAAAATCACTACATTATTGAGTTCTCCACTCACTTTGCAACAAGGTCCGATAGTGGTAGCCCCGTAAATCTTTGCGCCCATTTTAACAATAGATTCATCTAATAAAGCAAAAGGACCTCTTATACAACTACCTTCCATAACTTGCGCATCTTTTCCAATATAAACAGGATCTGTTTCACAATTAATAACAGCACCTTCAATTTTTGCGCCCATCTCAATAAAAAGGTTTTTTGCATCACCAATCAATGTGTTTGAACTACTCAATGGTTCGCTCTTTCTTCGTTTTGTAATTTCCTTAAAATCATTAACTAACAATTTTTTATTTAAAGAAAAAATATCTTGTTTGGAATGAACAGCAATAGTTTCATAAGGATAGTGAACTATTTTAAAATTTTCTAATTCGGTAAATTCTTCAATTCTTCCTGTACGCAGAGCTATCACATTATTTAGCGTGTCTTTTAAAACTTCCCCAGTTTGCAGCATATTAATAGCATTTACTATATTTTTATCAGGCAATAGATTTCCTGCAACGAATAGATTATCATCCGAAATAATACAAGGGAAAATTTTTGATAGATAGTCTTGAGTAAAAAATGAGGCTTCTGTTTTTAAAGCGCTTTCCCATTTTTCGCGAATGGTAGTAATTCCTATTCTAATTTCTGCCACAGGGCGCGTAAAAGTAAAAGGAAGTAAATTTGCTCTTGTGTGGTTGTCGAATAAAATGAGATTCATCATATTGCAAAATAAAAATTGAGACCTTTCTTATGAAAAGCCTCAATTTAGAACGATATTTTATAAGTTTTAGTTTTTTTTGTCTAAATGTTTTGCATATTTACTGCGGAATTTATCCACGCGACCGGCTGTGTCCACTAATTTCATCTTACCTGTAAAGAATGGGTGTGATGTATTGGAAATTTCAAGTTTAATCAAAGGATACTCTTTGCCGTCTTCCCAAACAATAGTATCTTTTGTGTTTACTGTGGACTTACTTAAGAATGCGTATTCATTAGACATATCTTTGAAAACGACAGTTCTATATTCTTTCGGATGGATATCTTTTTTCATATCATAGGTTTTTTAAAATTGGACGGCAAAAATATATTTTTTTTTAAAATATAAAAGATTTTTTTCAAATCAAAATTTTCGCCAAGCCCTCTTTTCTACTACAATTCCGTTTTTCAGTATAATTAATCCTGGATTGGAACGAATGGCATCACGAACGATAAATGGACCCTTTACAGGATCAATCTGATTGTAGTAAATAGGGAAAGTGATACTGTATTTTTCTATGAATTTGTCAATTTCATCGAGGGGTGAATTTGTAATTCCCACCAAATCAATATTGTTTTTTTCACAATAGGAAACTAAGTTTAGCATTTTTTCCGATTTCATGGCTTCATCGTTGGTTTCATCCAAATCATGCATAAAAAGCAGATAAGTTTCTTCATTATTAAGAAAGAAACTTGCAAAATCTCTGCCTTGATTGTTAAGCATGGAGAACCCTGAAATTTTAGGATGAACAGCTTCCACAATCACAGAATCAATTCTATCTACATAATCAAACTCTTCGTAAAATTTTGGATAAGTTTCTGTAATGTTATTCATATCCTCCATAGTTAATAATTTTTCTTCTCCATTAGCATTTTGATACAAGAAAAGAATTTCTATTTCTGCGGGTTTTTCAATAAAAAGTTCTACTGCATTGGAATTGGTAAAATCAAATTTAGGTAATTTATTTAATACCCACTCCACTATATTTGGTTTTTTCTTCCAGTTGCTGAAATCAATGAGCGGTAAATTTCTCAAGCAATAGATTTGTATTAGCAAAGCAATACCGGCTCCTATGCAAGCAAACAGCCACTGACCGAAGATCGTTAAACGAATATCGGGAATTGCTTTTCTTTTGGCAAAAATGAGCAATGTCATGATCATTAATACCACATTTTTCAAAAATGTTTGCAAATTACTCATCTTAATTGCTTGTCCAAAGCATCCGCAATCTCTCACTACGCCAAAGTTGTAGCCGTAATTAATTTCAAGATGTTCTGCAATTGCCAACCACGCCGTCAAAAAGAAGAAAAAGGTCATAAACAGCAGATATCCCAAACTTGTAAGCCGGACTCTAATTTTAAAGAGGAGCATAAAGCCTAACGTAAATTCAGCGATATTAACTAAAATACCTAACCAAAGGGAAAACGGGTGCATGAATCCCATTCCGAAAGATGTAAAATATTCATCCATTTTTATTCCCCACCCCACAGGATCAATTGCTTTCGACATACCGGAAAATAAAAAAACGCCCGCTAACGCCAAGCGCAAAAGAATAAGCCAAGTAGATTGTTTTTGTTTTTTCATTATTTTTGATTTATAAAGACTTCTTATTATTTGTTTTAATTTTTTAAATTTTTAATACTTTTTTCATCCCAGCTTTTTTTTCATCGTTATCTTAAAAAAATAAATACCACTCTGCAAGTGCGAAATATCTATTTTTTGATGAGATAATGAGAAATGTCTTCTACCCTAAACGGTAATTCTGGTAGTTTATTCTCTATTGAATTATCATAAACATACATTCTATCAACAACTTTTGATAACAAAGAGCAATTTGCTAAGACTAGTTTTTCCGGCTCCGTTTGCCATCATTCCGTTTGTTTTTTAGAAAATTACAACTTTATTCTAAACGAGATATTTTTATTATTATTTTAATTCATCATTGCAAATCTAGTGTAATACAATCTCTATTTCCCAAACAACGACACACTTCCAAAAGTAGCGTCAATTTTTACCGTTTTTCCAGTATTACGCTGCGAACCGTAAAAACCGCTCATCAAAATCGGATTGCTGCCCGCCTCGAAAGTAGCATCATTTAACTTTATACTCTTATCTTTAAAATCGGTATATTTTCCGGAATAATTAAAATTAAAAGATTGTTCTTTAGGAATATTAAATTTTATATTACTATATGAAGACAAAAAAGAAATATTGGTAAACGAAGGTAATACCTCGTCAATAGTAATATTTGAGTAAGCAAAATTTGTAAATGCGCATGAGTTGGTTAAAGAATTGACAGTAAGGTTTCCATACTTCATTTTTCCCTCAATTTTATCCGCACTGTTTTCAATAGAAATGATATCGCCTTCTGAGGAAAGTTTTAAGGTATTTATCTTTTTCATTTTTATAGTAGAATATTTTGAATTTAATTTAACGGTGCCACATTCTT
>WRNX01000034.1 GCA_009776395.1 Lentimicrobiaceae bacterium | reverse complement strand
TGAAGGGGTGATTTTGTGAAACAAAATCGGGGTAGTTTATATAAATCAGTGAAAATCTGTTTAATCTGCGTTATCTGCGTGCTAAAAAAACTTTCAACACGGGGTAACTTTCGCAACGAAAAAAAATTATTTTCGCCCTTTTTATTTAATAGACGAGAGGGCGGGTGGGTGTTTGGAGGTGTGTGTGTGTGTGTGTGTGTGTGTTACACAATTTTTTGAGAAAATCAAGGGTTTTCCAAAAAAGTTATCAACAAAATAATGAGTAGATTTGTTCATATTTTTGTCCTTAAAAAAATACACTCTTACTACGCGGCAAAAATATAATAAAAATAATATCTCAAATCCCTAATATTAGGGAGGGGAAAAATCCCCTTCAAAATTTGAAAAGGATTCTTCATTAATCATTAATCATTAATCATTAATCATTACATTACCAACTTAAACCCTAATCCATGAACATTAATAATTTGGATATTTGGATCGGAGGCGAAAAGTTTACGTAATTTTGTGAGATATACATCCATGCTTCTTGCGTTGTAGTAGCTGTCGTCTCCCCAAATTTTCTTAAGTGCATAGCCACGCTCCAAGAGGTCGTTCTTCTTATTTACCAACATGAGTAACAGTTCTGTCTCGCGAGTAGTCAATTTTTTTTCTTCGCCGTTAATCCATAATCTTTGATGATCTACTTCAAAAGAGAAATTACCAATTTTAATGGTTTGGTGTTGTTCTGTGTTTTCCGGCATAGTTCTTCGCAGAAGCGCCTGTAAACGCGCTTGCAACACTTCCATGGAGAAAGGTTTGGTAATGTAGTCATCGCCAATAGACAACCCTTCTAAAACATCTTCATTCATGTTTTTGGCAGTAAGAAATACGATAGGCGTTTTTTTGTCTAATTTTCTAATCTCTCTTGCCAATGTAAAACCGTCTTTTAAAGGCATCATTACATCAATAAGACAAATGTCAATGTCGGAAGTGCAAAAAATTTCGTATGCAGTTTCGCCATTTCCTGCATGATGAACAGTATAGCCAACTGCTTCTAAATTTAATGTTAATACTTTACCGAGATTAACATCATCTTCTGCTAATAAAATTGTTACGTTTGTATTCATATTATACTTGTTTAAAATTACTGTTTGTTTTAAGAGGAAGCGCTATGCAAAAAGTAGTTCCTTTTTCAGGTTCACTTACTACTGATATTGAGCCTCCATGAAGTTCTACAATTTTTTTTACATAAACCAATCCTAATCCTTGTCCTTTTTGATTGTGAATATTTCCTGTGGATACTCTGTAAAATTCATCAAAAATATGTTTTAATCCTTTTTTTGAAATTCCAATTCCGTTATCAGAAACGCTAATAAGCAAGTTTTTTTTATCGTTTTCGGTACGAATTGCAATTTTGGGATGATCTTTTGAATATTTAATTCCATTTTCGATTAGATTAATGATTACATTTTGGATGTGCATTTTATCCACAATCAAGGTATAGTTATCAGCATATAGGTACTCTTTTATTTCTCCATGATTTGTTTTTATTAATAGAGAAAAACTATCACAAATTTTGGAAATCAACTCATGCAAGTTGCAAACTTCCAAGTATATATTAAGTTGTCCTTTTTTTAGTTGCGCTAATTGCAGAATATTATTTACCATTAATTTTAACCTCTCATTTTCATCTGTGATGATAGATATAAAAGCATCTTTATTTTTTTTATTTGAATTCGTTTTTTCATCCGAAAGCGCATCACATGCTAAAGTAATCGTAGATAATGGCGTTTTAAATTCATGCGTCATGTTGTTAATGAAATCATTTTTAATATCAGAAATTTTCTTTTGACGATAAAGAATGAAAATCAAAAAAACAAAAATGAGCATGATAATACTGACTAAAGTAATAATCAGTGTAGAAATAAAACTATTACGTTGAAAAAGGATAAGGCGTTCAGATGGAAAATACAAAATTAAAACGTGTGGAGCAATAAATTTCTCAGATGGTTTCAAACTAAATATGAAATCGCTTTGTAGAATTTTTTCAGTCATTAATTCACTTGGCGCCACCACAAATTCTGTGGTAAAATAGTTATAGAGTGCAAATTCAAAAGAGGCATTAATATTTTTATCAATCAATGATTCTTTAATAATTCGATATAAAAAATCTTTGTTAAGTAATCTTTTAGTATTGCTATCCATCTCAATTATTTCAATATCCCATCCTTTTTTTCCTCTTTTTGAATTTTGATCGGCAATAAATGCGGCAAGATCTGTCTCCCAGGGCATGGGGTAAGGAATAATTGATTTGTAAAGGGTAGTATCAAAATATACAGTATCGAAAGTAGTTGAAATAAGATTGTTATGCATGTAGGTGATGGTAGAGTGGATGATACCAATAGGTTGCAGTCTTGAGGCATCTAAAATGAATTTTTTAGCATGTTTTTGAAATAGAGCAGATGGTATTGAATCTGAAGGAACAACAACAGTAGGTATAACGGTAATAGTGTCTCCTTTTAAAACTTTATCTATTCTGTTTATTACTTCTGTGCCTACCTCCCAAACCTCTTTTGAAAAAATATTTCGTTGAACTGTTTCAGCATCTTTATATAGTTGAAAAATAGTAGCCATTAACAATGAAGTTACTACAATCAAGATGGAGGCAATCAGAAAAATGAGGCGTTTTTTCATTTATAATTACATGGTGCAAAATAACAAAATATCTTCATTATCCGGATAATCGAATAGGGTAGGGGATTGAGACTCCCCAAAAACTATACTATTCTCAATAGAAAAATAACTTGAAACTATACATTGTATCTCATTTTTAAATAGTTGAATTTTGTTTTGTAATGTATCTTTATTTTCATATTCTTCATAATATAAAACTGAAATTGGAGAAGATAATGAATGATTTTCTACTAACAAAAATGAAACACTATCGGAAACCTCTATCCTGTTCATAGTATAAATGGCACGATGATATTCATAATTATTCACATAACCGTTATGTAATAATAATGATTTCGTTTCTTCTTTAAAAATCTCAATAAGTTTATTAAAATTATAGTTTTTGGGAACATAAAGTTTTGATACCGACCTGCATCCTAATCCAAAATATTGAAAAACATCTACGGATAGTTTTTGTAAATCATTTTCTGTTTCCTCACCGGTTAAAATAGCAATGCTGTTTCTGTTTTTACGCAACAACAATGGATAATTCTTAAAATAGTATTCAAAATAACGCGCACTGTTGTTGCTTCCGGTGGCAATAATTTTATCAAAATGAGGTAATTTTTCAACAAAAGATATTTTTTCTTCAAATTCCGGCGCAATTTTAATTAATATTTCAGATAGAAAAGGCAATAAAAGCGCATCCTGTTTTGATAATTTTCCAATAAAATGATTTCCACTTACTAAGACGCAGAAAAAATCGTGAAACGCCGCACAAGGAATATTTCCCGCAGAAATAACTGCAATTTTCAAAGATTCTTTTTCTTCAACAAATAAATATTGATATTTTTGATAAAATTTATTACATGAATTTTCATGTATCATTTTTGCAATAGCATGTAAGGCAAAGCGGCAATTATCTTCAGTAAACCACTTGTTTTCAAGATATTGTTTTTTTATAATAAAATCAAATCCTCCTTGATCAAGCAAACAGAAAATTTGTTTACTTAATTCTTGAAAAAATTCTAATCGTTTTTGAAAATCAAAACTCAAAATATATTCTGTTATTCTACAAAAGCAATAATATCACCTTTTTTCACTTTATCTCCTTGCTGGGCAACCACTGCACACAATTTTCCGTCATAGAGCGATTTCACTTCTTCATTTCCGTAGAAAGCGGTAACCCAACAAATCACTTCGTTTTCTTTATATGCAGTTCCGAGTGGCTTCGGCATGGATTGTTCTCCCACGGGCAGTTCCCAAATAACAATACCTGCGACGGGCGCTACCACCTGTTTGGCATTGGGGTATTTTGCTTCAACTTTTGCAATCAGTTCCTCTTTTACCACTTCCGGCGCTTTTATCTCTTTAATAATTACTTGAATATTAGATTTCTTTTTAGCGGCATCCAACTCTTCTTCAAATTTTTTCTTTGCTACGCCGGTTTTATAGTCTCTGTATTGACGGTCGTGCATAGCCAATTCAAACAGTTCTTCGTCGTCTTGTCCGTATTCCCAGCCATTTTCATCCATCTCTTTTCTATATTTATCCAATTCGTTAGGATAATTATCTTGCGGAACGCCGGTAAAAAATTCGTAGTTTTTTTCTTTTGCCAATTCTATAATTTCGGGCGCTAATGTTCCGGGTAGTTTTCCGGTTTTTCCCAAAATCATATCCCATGTATTTTGGTCCATTTGCGAGTATCTTGGTTTTCCTTGCGCCATTTGCATAATATTCATCAAGGCGATATTTTTCACATATTGACTGAAAGGGGTAACCAATGGAGGTGTGCCCACTTTGGGCCACACATATTCTACTTCTTCAAAAAGTTTCACCATCAGTTCATCTTCGTTGAGTTCTTTTTTTCCGCCGTTTCGCAAAAACATGTTAATTCCGTTGTGTGCGCCTTTCAAGTCAGCCATCATAGAACCCATCATGCCGCCGGGAAGTCCGCTGCCCACTAATAATGCAGTACTTTGTTTATTTTTGGGGTCAATGAAATAGCCCAGAAAGTCATCTACAAACTCTTGGGTTAAAGAGCGGGCTTGCATATAGGCATTCATGTTAATTTCGGGGACATCAAATCCGGCGTCTTTCAACATTGCCTGAATGGTGATCACGTCGGGGTGCGACATTCCCCATGCGAGCGGTTCCATCGCTACATCGAGGATGTCTGCGCCGGCGTAAGCCACTTCTAACATGGAAGCCACAGAAAACCCTGGTCCTGTATGTCCGTGGTATTGTACCAAAATATGCGGATATTTTTCTTTAATGGCTTTTACAAGTTTTCCCAATAAAGCGGGGCGTCCTACTCCTGCCATATCTTTCAATCCTATTTCATCTGCGCCAAATTCTACCAATTTGTCCACTATATCCATGTAATATTCAACGGTATGAATAGGGGAATAGGTAATACTGAGCGCAGCTTGCGAAATGAGTCCAAACTCTTTGGCGTATTTAACAGAGAGTTCTAAATTTTGCGGGTCATTGAGTCCACAAAAAGAGCGCACTACGTCCACGCCTTGCGCTTTTTTCACTTTGCACATCAGTTGGCGCACGTCAGCCGGTACGGGATACATTCGCAATCCGTTGAGGGCGCGTTCCAACATCATAGTTTTGACGCCTGCTTGATTAAAGGGTTTCAGCCATGCACGCACGGATGTGTTAGGATTTTCGCCATACAGTAAATTTACCTGTTCTGAGGCGCCGCCATTGGTTTCTACGCGGGAAAAACAACCCATATCAATAATAACCGGCGCTATTCGCACAAGTTGATCTACGCGAGGCACATATTTTCCTGAGGATTGCCACATGTCGCGGTACACTAAACAAAATTCGATTTTTCGTTTCATATTCAAGATGTTATAATTTTTTAAAATAATTTGCAAAATTATTAAAATAATTGAGAATAGAAAATCAAATTTTTGACTTTTTCCACGTATAATATAATAGGAAACTTACACAAAATGTACAAAATAAAACAATCGGGTAAAATTCTTTTATTTGGTTTGGTGTAATGGTTTCTAAATCAATACTTCTTTGTTGGGCGACGTAATCGAGAATGAGGCTCAAAGCATTGTGCATAAAATGGGCAATGATGGGTAACCATAATGATTTTCCCCAAACGAATAAATATCCAAGATAAATCCCAAGTAAAAATCGTGGAATAAATCCATAGAATTGTAAATGTATTGCACTGAAAATAAATGCAGTTGTAATAATGGCTACAGGTTTATTGGCAAACCATTTTGTAAAAAACGGTTGAATTGTACCCCGAAATAAAAACTCTTCAAACAGGGCAGGACAAACCGCCATTAGAACAAGGTTTAGAAACAGTATCAGAATATTGGAATTTGCTGTCAATGTTAGTGTTAATATTTTGGCTTTTTCTTCCATTTCTCGCATCCATATCTCTATTTTTTGCATAGATTCGGGAAGCGATATTTGTTCATTAAGATATCCTAAACAAGCAATAACAGGTAAAATGAGTAGCGACAAAATCAATACATATCCCACCAATTGCGGTGGCGCAGTCTTATCGGCAGCGTTATATGAAAACCATTTTTTTGAAACACAATAGGAAAAGAGAGTGGCAGGTACGAAGTAGATTCCAAAAGAGCCAACAGTTTGTATCACATATAAATAGAATTTTGAATTGGAATCGGCGTTACAAAGTTCTACTATTAATATAGATAGTGAAGAAAAAATGGTCATGCCTCCAATTACAAACAAAAGTAGCCAAAATAATTGGGTACAGAAAGATTTATTCGAAAAAAATGGTGTTAAAATATTTATTATCAATATTTTAATTTTTAATTCGTAATTTTTAATTGTTCACAGGTATGGGTTGTTCATTTTTTCATTGCCGATGGTGGTGGTTTCTGCGTGTCCGGGAATTACCAAAACATCATCACCCAGCGGCACTAATTTATCTTTTATATTCTGAATGAGTTGTTTAAAATTACCGGTGGGCAGGTCGGTTCTGCCGATACTTCCAGCAAAAAGAACGTCTCCTGCAATTAAAAATCGGTTTTTTTCATCATATAAACAAACGCTGCCATCGGCATGACCGGGTGTATAAATCACTTTCCATGTTTGGTTTTCAAAAGTAAAAATATCACCGTCATTAACAAAAATATCAGGGTTTGGATAGCTGTAATTTGGAAATCTAAAATTGCGTGCATGTTCGGGTGCTTCTTTATAAATGGGCACCCCCTCTTTATGCGCCGCTAAGGGAGCCTGAAATTCTTGCACACAAAAATCATTTCCCAAAACATGATCAATATGAGGATGCGTATTGAAGATATATTTTATGGTAATATTTTCTTTATGAATAAACTCTAACAATCGTTGTTGTTCCTCATTGGAACTCATTCCGGGATCTACAATAACGCCGTTTTTTGTTTCATCATAACAAACTAACGTGTTTACCTGAAATAGGTTAAAGTGGAATATCTTAATGTTAAGGTCATTGATTTCAAGTTTCATAGATTCAATAAATTCTTTTAGATTAATTTTCTTCTTCATTCATGTTTTATTGCTTTACTAATTTAGATGTGTAAATACCATTTTCGGTTTCAATTCTCACCTGATAAATGCCTGTGGAAATTGTAGCCATATTCACAGTGATTTCATGTACTTCGTTTTGTTTAATATTAACTACTTCTTTTCCCATTATGTCCACCAAAATAACACGTTTTATTTTCAATTTTTCGTTTTTAATTGTCAATTGTTCATTAGCAGGATTAGGGAATATTGTAAAGTGTCCGTCTTTCATTGCATTTCCGCCAACGGATAGATTATCAATAAAAATAGAATTTGAGGGGTCAGATGAACAATCTTCTAATGTTACGATTACAAAATAAGTTCCGTTTTCAGTGGGGGTAAACTCTTTTTCAATAGCGCCCGGGACTATTCCGTCTTGGTTATACCATTGATTACCTTCATCAGCATTTGAAAACAAAGTATTTTCTACTCTTGTAATGGTTGGAGTTTCAGGGATGGGATTTACTATTACAAAAAATTCAGTAGAATATACGCTATAATCCATAGTTACTTTTGCTCTATAATATCTGCTTTGTGTAAGTGGTTCGCTTTGATAGAAAGAGTTATTTGCACCTTGTATATCATTCCAAATCTCTGCATCTGCTGATTCTTGCCATTGAATATCTCCGGAGAAATTGATTAAGTACAGTTGCGCAACATCGGAAGTACAAATCTTTGATTTTCCTGTAACTGTTCCGCCAATGGGTTCTGAAATAATATAAATTGGCGATTCCCAAAGCCCGCGTCCGTAAGTTGCAGCGCGCAAACGAGAAGCTTCGGGATTTTGCATATTGTAATAAATCTCAATCTCCCCAATTTTTACATTAGGCAACCCATTATTATATGCCACCCAATCGTTATCGCCTATTTTATAATAAACGCCTACTTCGGAGCCAACATAAAGTTGTTCGCTGCTGTTTCCCAATTTATTATAAACAATAGAGTACATTGGTATTTCCGGTAATCCTGCTGAAATATTTACCCAGTTACTTCCTCCATCCGTTGATTGAAATATCCTTTGTGAATTATATCCGCCGCGCGTATGCCAAACAGTGTTTGGGTCGTCATTTTTAACGCATAGCGAAGTGATAGATGATGATGACCGGATTTTTGACCAGGTATTCCCTCCATCTGTTGTTTTCCAAATACTGCTTTCGTCTGCCATATAAATTACGTTGGGATCAATTTCACAAATGGCAATGTTTCTAATTTTGTTACTTGTATTAACGTTTGAAATTTGTGTCCAGCTATTTCCTCTATTCACAGTTTTGTAGAGGTTGTTATAACCGGCATATAGTATTTGTGGATTGGTTGGATGAATAATATAGGGGGTAACCCATGCTCCGTCATCCCTGGGTTCGATACTGGTAGCGTTTCCCCAATGGTTTGTTGTTCTATAAATTACGCCATAATATACAGTTCCATATTGAATATTAACATTTGAATAATCAATCAAACATTCCATTCCGTCTGCACCTATGATATCCCACCAATTATTGTTTGTAAATAATTTTGAGCCATTGTCCTGTAGTCCGGTAATGACTTCATTGGCAACAGTGGCAGAGCATCCTAATTTATACATTTGGCTGATGCGCATTCCGCTGGTTTTGTCTGTCCATATAGTTCCATTATTAGGAGAAATGTATATTCCGCCATCGTTTCCTTCAAAAAGAGCTCCATCATTTCTGTAAACCAATGCATGTTTGTCGGCATGAACTGCTTGAACTCCAAATCCACCATACCAATGATTTACCATATTCCATGTATCTCCGCCATTCATAGAGCGCCAAGTATTTACGCCTCCAATTAATACTACATCAGCATTTGTAGGAGAAACGGCAATACAAAGATCGTACCAGCCTTGTCCGCCGCTCTCATCTCCTTCATACCATCCAAGCATATTGGGATAACTTCCTGCAACTTGTTCAAATGAATCTCCGCTATTGGTTGATTTATAAACACCATATAAGCCGGAAGAACTATTGGAAACGATTGCATAAATAACTTCCGGATTGGCGGGCGTTACCGCTATTTCGGTGCGTTGCTGGCTATAAGCAATCACTTGTTGCCAATTTTCGCCGCCATCATTTGTTTTCCAAATTCCGGCATTTCTTGAACCATATAACGTATTAAAATCACCCGGTTTAAACTCCATATCAATAAAATTTTGTGTACTTAATTGATTATTCCAGGTTTCGCCGCCGTCGGTGGTTTTAAACACACCAACATTTGTGGCTGCAATAATGGTATGATTATCATTAGGATCTAATAACAAACGATTTACACGTCTTCCTTGATTTATGGAATAAGTTATCCCTGTTTCCTTCCAGGTAACTCCGTTGTCGGTAGATTTAAGAACGCCGATACTGTTATTATCTCCGGCATCACGGTCTCCGGTAGCAATATAGATAGTTTGAGAAATTTCGAAATCTGTGGGGATGATAATATCACTTACCGCAAGTACTCCATTGTCATCGGTAAGGCATTCCCACGAAGCGCCATTGGTTGTAGTTACCCAAAGCCCTCCTGAGGCAGCGCCCACCCACCAGATATTATTATTAGCGGGATGAAAAGCAATGCAATTGATGCGTCCTATTCCTGCATATCCGCCGTCTGTTTCAAAAGGACCTAAACTGCTCCAATTTGATGCTTTCGGTGTGTTTGCATATACTTCAGGATTCGTTTTTTTGTGTTCTTTTACTACCTGTACTCCTGTTTTACTTGGGAAAGTACGGGTTTCTGGATCAACTACACCTTCCATATAATATTCCCAACGCCTGAACTTTTCCAATCCACTCTCTTTCACTCTACCATCCACAAACTCACGATTTACCTCAATAGATTCTAAATAAATGTTAAATGCTTGTTGATAATCTTTTAAAGTTAATGCTTCCGAGTTTTTTTCTTTGGGTAGAAAAGTCAACCAAGGTTGAGCATTTACGATACTGAAACTGAACACAATGTTCAGGATACAAAATAAAATAGAGATTTTTTTCATAAATAATTTGATTTTTAAAGTGCAAAGAAAGTATTTTTTTTATTAAATACATCAACTATTCTCATCTCTAATGGTCTTACTGACTTTTCTATATTTTTGCCGCATAAAAAATAAAACTTTGAAACGCCGCATTGCACTTCTCGGTTCTACCGGTTCTATGGGCACTCAAGCCTTGCAAGTCATAGATCAATTTCCAAATCTGTTTGAAATAGAGTTATTATCTGCCCATTCTAATGCCGATTTGCTGATTCAACAAGCACTCAATTATAAACCTAATGTGGTGGTTATTATTGATGATAATCATTATTTAAAAGTAAAGAATGCACTGTCGAAAGAAGATTGTAAAGTGTTTGCCGGAATGCAATCATTAGTAGATTGTATGGAGATGAACAGTATTGATATGATGCTTTCGTGTATTGTAGGAATTGCCGGTCTGAAACCGGTGTATGCCGCTATTGAAAACGAAATACCGATTGCGCTTGCCAATAAGGAAACATTAGTGGTTGCCGGAGAATTGATGATGCAAAAAGTTAAAGAAAATAATGTGCCCATTATTCCGGTAGATTCTGAACATTCTGCCATTTTTCAATGTTTGATGGGTGAACAGGGAAATTTTGTTGAAAAGATTATTCTTACCGCTTCGGGTGGACCTTTCAGAGGAAAAACTACAACAGAACTTGAAAATGTAACTCTTGCACAGGCACTGAACCACCCCAACTGGAGTATGGGCAATAAAATTACCATTGATAGTGCAACACTGATGAATAAAGGGTTGGAGGTAATTGAGGCAAAGTGGTTGTTTAATATGGATATAGATAAAATTGAAGTGATTGTACATCCGCAATCTATTATCCATTCGTTGGTTCAATTTACCGATGGCTCTATGAAAGCGCAGTTAGGGCTGCCCGATATGAAACTGCCCATTCAATATGCACTCACTTTTCCGCAACGATTGAAAAATGATTTTCCCCGTTTTTCGTTTACAGATTATCCATTTTTTTCTTTTGAAAAACCCGATATACAGGCTTTCCCGTGTTTATCATTAGCTTACAATGCTTTAAAAGAAGGCGGAAATAAACCCTGTGTATTAAATGCAGCAAACGAAGTAACCGTAGTACAGTTTTTAAACGGAAAAATTAAATTTACAGATATTCCTAAAATTATTGAAAAAGCATTATACACTATTCCTTTCTCTAAACCCCAAACTATTGAGGAGTATTTGGAAGTGGATAGGGAGACGAGAGAAAAAGTGAATTTTTGTTCTTTTATTTGATATGAAGTTACCAATGCAAGCGGTGCACGACAGTCATCATATTGAAAATTGTTCCAAGAAAATGACAAAGGACAGGATTTTTTTTTTTTTTTTTTTTT
>WRNX01000033.1 GCA_009776395.1 Lentimicrobiaceae bacterium | reverse complement strand
TAAGTTGTTGCTAAATCCCTGTCAAGAATAACATTATATCCTCTTATTCTATGTATTTTGTTTTTAATAATTGACAACGTTAAAATAGTTTCATTCGTTGTCCCTTCTGGAATAAGGTACGTGAAAGTGCATTAATCCGGCAAATTCTTAAAAAACTCATGCAGATCATCTTCCATTATAAAAGAAGAAGGTTGATTGTTGATAAGGGATTTATTTTGAAAATCCTCTTTGTTTTCCTGCCTTAACAATTGAATAGCGGGCGTATTAACAAGAAAGCCAAACCGTTCATCATCCTCATATTTAGATTCATGAGTGCTTTTAATTTTTTGAGGTCCGGCCGCAAATTCGGAAACAGGTGAAACCATACTCGGTTCTTCTACCCTTTCTCTTCTTGTGGAATAATTATCAGGCGTATTCAAAAAAGCAAATTCATCTTTTTCTTTTTTAATCTCTTGGAGTTCATCTTGAATGATGGGTTTTATATTTATGGGGGAAGAGGGGGAAGTAATTGTGTTTCCGATGTTCACCACCTCGGCATTACGCAGTTTATCTCCTTCTGAAATTTCAACAATCGGTACAACAGTGCCAGATTCTTTAATATCAGCAGTATATTTTGAGATGATAACGGAAAGTTTAATTTTATCGCCTAAAGTTGGGTCTTCACTTCTACCCCAAATAACGTGAGAATTTTGACTTTTCAACTCTTCAAATTTGTCGGTAAGTTTTTCCAATTCGCAGATACGCAATTTTTTCTCTGAACCATAACTGATACTGAAAAGGAAGTTTTTGGCGTTGGAAATATGTTCTTCGGTTAATAACGGGCATCTTAATACGCTTGCGAGGACGTCTTCAATTCGGTTTTCTCCGCTGGCTTCTGCAATACCGAGCATTGCGGCGCCGCTTTGCCGCATGATGGAACTAATATCATTGAAATCAATATTTTGCTCTAAATTTACAGTGATGAGTTCTGCAATACATTTCACCGCATTTTTCAATACGTCGTCTGCATATCCAAATGCTTTATCCAACTCTTCATCATTATAATATTTAATAATATTTTGGTTTTTAATGATGATTAACGAATCCACATGTTTTCTCAATTCATTCACGCCATATTCGGCAAATTCGGCGCTGGTAGTTCCTTCAAACTTAAAAGGAAGCGTTACAACGGCAATTGTAAGAATACCCATTTCTTTGGCAATTTCCGCTACTACGGGCGCCGCGCCTGTACCCGTTCCTTTTCCCAATCCAGCGGTAATGAAAAGCATTTTGGTTTCTGTACCAATAAATTCTATTATTTGATCTCTACTCTCTAAGGCAAACTGTCGGGCTACTTCTGGGTTTGCGCCGGCGCCCAAACCGCTCTCTCCCAATATTAATTTAGAGGGTATAGGACTGGCTTCCAATGCGTTTCTATCGGTATTACAAATCAAAAAATCAACGCCAATAATGCCTTCTTTGTACATGTGTTTTACGGCATTTCCGCCGCCGCCCCCCACGCCAATCACTTTAATAATAGATTGTGTGGTTTTTGAACCGTAGTCTGGGGTAAAATCAATGCGTTCTCTCATAATAATTTTCTTTTTTTTAATTATGATGTTTTTTTTACTAATTCATCTAAAAATTCTTTAATACTCTCCCAAATAGTTTTTTTCTTCGGTTTTTTCCCTCCATTTCCATTTTTCCCTTCTCCTTTCTCCTTTCTCCTTTCTCCTTTCTCCTTTCTCCCTTCTCCTTTCCCCCTTCCTCCTTCTTCTTTTTCCTTTTCAATTTCTTTAATTTCACTCACTTGAATCCCATGTTTAAGTAACCCTAAAGAGGTAGCGAACATAGGTTGTTTGAGTTCGGAGGGGATTGAATTTACAAAACCGATGTCAGGGATTCCAATACGGGCGCTGCGCTGCAGCGTATATTGGCACAGTTCTTTTAAGTGTTTCAACGATGCACCGCCGCCGGTAAGCACTAATCCTGCGTGAATTCGTTTTTCGTAACCCGACTCGGTAATCGCTTTTTGAATTTGATTGAGAATATCCATTTGAACTCGCGAATAGATAATTTCTGCCAAAAACGGTTCGCTGATTTGCTTTGGAGCGCTTTCGTGAAACTGAGGAATCGTAATGAAATTGTTTTTATTACTCTTTTCAATGACACAGGTGCCATAGCCAATTTTTAACTTTTCTGCAAGATCTTCGGGGATTTGACAAACACTCGCAATATCTTTGGTAATTACATTTCCTCCGATGGGGATCACTTTGGTAAACACCGGATTGCCATCCACATAAATAATAATATCGGTAGTTCCGCCGCCAATATCCACCAATACAACTCCTTGTTGTTTCTCTTCCTGAGTAAGACACACCAAAGAGGAAGCAATAGGTTCTAAAATAATATCGTTCACATGAAGGTCACAATCGTTAATACAACGAATAATTTTTGTGATTTCAAAATCATTACCGGTAATAATTTGGAAATAGCCAATAATGAGTTCTCCTAATTCGCCAACGGGTTCGGAAGTTTCACGTTTACTGTCAATGATAAATCGTTGGGGGATAACGGTAATAATTTTTTCGCCCGGACTCACGGAAATATTTTCCAAATCTTCTACCATCTTATCAATCTCTTCTTGTCGAATAACTTCTTCTTTTCCATTTCTTCGAGTAATTACGTGTTTAAAGTCCATGCTATTGATGTGTCTTCCTGCGACGCCGGCATAAACGGAGTTAAAATCCTGGTTAGAGCGGCTCATGGCGGTATTTTTGGCGACATTAATTCCATCAACGGTTTTAGTAATATTATAGATAAGTCCGTGCTGCACGCCGGTAGAATCGCCTTTGCCATAGCCCAATACATCAATTTTACCTTCGTTGTTTTGGAAACCGATGATAATCGCTATTTTGGTAGTTCCAATATCTAATCCCACTATGATGTTGGGTTGTTCCTGAATTTCTTTACTGTGTGCCATAATTATGATTTTGTTTTAGTTGCAATAATTCTATTTTTAAATCGCACATCCAACTGTGCATACTGATCCTCTTTCATGTAAGGAAGAACATCTTTATACATACATTTTAGCGATTTGAGTTTGTTTGGGGCGTCTTGCGAAGCGCCAAATAAAACAGGAAGATTTCCAACCACAGGATATATGATAATTTCTTGTTTTTCATTAATATACAACTCTCGATATAACGCAACATAAAATGGGTCTGTTTGGATAAGCGAGGCTACCGAAAATATTTCATAAAGTTCATTATTATTTGGAGTAATGGTTGCTTTTTTTTGAAAACTATTAGGGATAAAACCGCGGGCAATTATTACATCATTTCCTACTTTTGGTGAATACGGTAAACAGGTTCCATTAACATCTAAAAGAAATTTTTCTCCGGTTGCAGTATTTACTACTAATAAAATGTCATAAAGCGTAATTTCAATTTGCAATTTTGAACCTAAAAAAAGCGATTTATCTACTGATTTAATGTAATTTTCTTGAGAAAGAATTTTATGGATTAAGGGTAAATCTATCTCTTTTATGGTTTTTCCTTCACATTCTATTTTATTTTGTTTTAAAATATGTAATATATCTGATTTAGAGAGAAGTTTGCTATTTTCAGAACTATGAATGAGAATTGAAATATGGGTACAGGTTTCTTCTTTTGTTTTAAATCCTGCCCAAACCATAAGAACAATTATTCCTGTAAAAAGTAAAAAAGAAACAATTATTTTAATGATTTTCATACTATTTGTAAATAATTTTAATGATTTACAAAAATATGTAAAAACAATGCTTTTAGAGTAACATTTTTGTTACAAATAATAAACAGCATATTGTTAATATGTTTTTACGTTAAAATATTACTAAACCCTTAGTGTTAGTTATTGAAAACAAAGAAAAAATGAAATGGAGACGCCGAAATTTTTGGATCTTTATTGTATTTTTTGTATTATTAATTGCAATTTTTTCTCTATTTATGGTTGTTTTTTTTTGAATGCATTTGCCCTGATAATTATTACTTATTAAAAACTCTATTTTTGCCGCTTCATTAACAATCATAACTATAAATTCTAACAATGGAATACAATTTTAGAGAGGTTGAAAAAAAGTGGCAGCAGTACTGGCGCGAAAAAAACGTGTATAAAACAGAAATAGATTATTCTAAACCAAAATATTATGTTTTAGATATGTTTCCATATCCTTCGGGGGCAGGGCTGCACGTGGGACATCCGCTCGGCTACATAGCTTCCGATATTTATGCGCGATACAAACGCCAAAAAGGATTTAATGTGCTACACCCCATGGGATACGACGCTTTCGGACTGCCGGCTGAACAATACGCCATTCAAACCGGACAACACCCTGCCATTACTACATCGCAAAACATTGAACGCTACCGCGAACAAATGGATAAAATAGGATTTTCTTACGATTGGAGTAGAGAATTTCGAACTTGCGATCCCGATTATTACAAATGGACACAATGGACTTTTATTCAACTGTTTAACCATTACTATTGTCAAGATGCACAGCGGGCGCGTCCCATTTCAGAATTGGAAGAAGTATTCGCAATGGAAGGCACAGCGCGTATCCGTCCTGCTGCTACCGTTGAGATTTCATTCACTGCTGATGAATGGAATAGAAAAACTGAAGAAGAAAAACAAACGATCTTGTTGAATTACAGATTGGCATATCTGGCAGATACTTGGGTTAATTGGTGTCCGAAGTTAGGCACAGTTCTTGCCAATGATGAGGTGGTAAATGGAATTTCCGTGCGCGGCGGCTACCCCGTTGAACGTAAACTAATGAAACAATGGATTTTGCGTGTCTCCGCATACGCTGAGCGTTTGTTGCAAGGACTTAATACGGTTGATTGGAGCGACTCGCTGAAAGAGATCCAAAAAAACTGGATAGGAAAAAGCGAAGGCGCTTTCATACAATTTGCATTAAGCAAAAACAATTCTCAATTCTCAATTCTCAATTCTCAATTCTCAATTGACATTTTCACCACACGACCCGATACCATTTTTGGCGCTACTTTTATGGTGTTGTGTCCGGAACATGAACTTATTGAAAAAATTACAACTCCTGAACAGAAAAAAGAGGTAGATGAATATGTATTTAAGGCAAAAAATCGTACAGAGGTAGAGCGCGCCGGCGATGTGAAAAAAATATCCGGAGTATTTACCGGCGCTTATGCCATTAATCCGTTTACAAATACTGAGATTCCTGTGTATGTGGCTGAATACGTATTAGCGGGTTATGGAACAGGAGCCATTATGGCAGTGCCGGCGCACGACAGCCGCGACTATGCCTTTGCCAAATATTTTAATCTTCCTGTTATTGAAGTAATTAAAGGTGGCGATATAGATGAAGAAGCATACGAAGTTAAAGAGGGAATTTGCATTAATTCTGGATTTATTACCGGAATGGAGGTAAAAGAGGGCGCCAAAGTAGTGATTGAAAAAGTGAAAGAGATAGGTATTGGATATGGAACAATTAACTATCGTTTGCGGGATGCTATTTTTAGTCGCCAGCGGTATTGGGGAGAGCCGTTTCCTGTTTATTTCAAAAATGATATTCCTTACATGTTGCCCGAAGATGAGTTGCCGTTATTGCTTCCAGAAGTGGATAAATTTTTACCTACCGAAACAGGCGAACCGCCGTTGGCGCGCGCCCAAAACTGGCAAACCAAAGAGGGAAATAAATTGGAATGCAGCACTATGCCCGGTTTTGCCGGCTCAAGCGGATACTATTTGCGATACATGGATCCGCATAATGAGAAAGAATATTTTTCGAAAGAGACAAACCAATACTGGCAAAACGTGGATCTGTATGTGGGTGGTACTGAACATGCTACAGGACATTTGATCTATTCTCGTTTTTGGAATAAGTTTTTGTATGATATAGGCTTGGTTTGTAAAGAGGAACCGTTTCAAAAGTTAATCAATCAGGGAATGATACAGGGAAGATCCAATTTTGTGTACCGCATACAAGGTACAAACACATTTGTATCTTTTGGATTAAAAGATAATTACGATGTTTCACCAATTCATGTGGATATTAATATCGTGCAGAATGATATATTGAATATGGATGCTTTTAAACAATGGTCACCCGATTTTGCCGATGCCGAATTTATCCTGGAAAATGGCAAATATATTTGCGGTTGGGAGGTGGAAAAAATGTCAAAATCGAAATATAATGTACAAAATCCTGATGATTTGATAGAAAAATATGGAGCAGATACGTTGCGCATGTACGAGATGTTTCTGGGACCAATTGAGTTGGCAAAGCCTTGGGACACTAACGGCATTGAGGGGGTATCAAGGTTTATCCGAAAATTTTGGCGACTGTTCCATGATGCAAACAACGAATGGAATATCTGCGAAGCTGAACCAAGCCCCGATGAGTATAAAATTTTACACCGTACCATCCAAAAAATTGAAAACGATAACGAGCGATTTTCGTTTAATACCGCCGTGAGCGCTTTTATGATTTGTGTAAATGAACTTTCTGATAATAAATGTAATAAACGCAAAATATTAGAACCGCTAACCATTTTACTTTCTGCATACGCGCCGCATATTTGCGAAGAACTTTGGTATCTGCTTGGAAATGAAGATTCTGTAATTTTTGCAAATTATCCTGAATTTAATCCCAATTATTTAGTAGAAAACACCTTTAACTATCCTGTATCTTTCAATGGTAAAACCCGTTTTTTCAAAGAGTTTCCGATTGATAAATCCATTTCAGAAATGGAGTCCGAAATACTTCAATTAGAGGAATCTAAAAAATGGATTGAGGGTAAAGTTGTGAAGAAAGTGATTATTGTTCCGAAGAAGATTATCAATGTAGTATTATAAATACTTTTTGAAGTTTTGCGTACATCTATTTTTTTCCTTTATCTTTCTGCCCTGCGTGTCCTCTAAAGATACGCGTGGGAGAAAATTCACCCAATTTATGTCCTACCATATTTTCTGTAATATACACCGGAATAAATTTATTTCCGTTATGCACAGCAATGGTTAGTCCAACAAAATCGGGGGAAATCATGGAAGCGCGCGACCAAGTTTTAATGGTAGTTTTTTTACCGCTTTCTTGGGTTTGGATGGCGCGTTTTTCTAATTTATAATGGATATAAGGTCCTTTTTTTAATGATCTGCTCATACTATTCTACTTTAAAATTATTTCTTTCTTCTTTCAATGATATAATTATTAGATTGTTTCTTTTTAGAGCGGGTTTTATAACCTTTTGCGGGTAAACCTTTTCTTGAGCGTGGGTGTCCTCCTGAGGCGCGTCCTTCGCCACCGCCCATGGGGTGATCTACCGGATTCATCACTACGCCGCGCGTACGCGGTCTGCGACCCATCCAGCGGCTACGTCCGGCTTTACCGGAAATCTCCAAGTTGTGGTCAATGTTGGAAACAATACCAATGGTAGCGCGGCAACTGCAAAGTATCATGCGGGTTTCGCCTGAGGGTAATCTTAAAGTAGCATACTTGCCATCTCTTGACATTAATTGTGCGTAACTTCCGGCGGAACGCGCCATTTTAGCGCCTTGTCCGGGGCGAAGTTCAATGTTGTGAACGGTAGAACCGAATGGAATCTCCTGTAAGGGAAGAGCGTTGCCCAAATCGGGGGAAACTCCTTCGCCAGAAATAATTACCTGTTCTACTTTCAAACCGTGCGGCGCAATGATATAGCGTTTCTCGCCGTCGGCATAGAATAATAAAGCGATACGCGCCGAACGGTTCGGGTCGTACTCAATGGTTTTTACCGTTGCCGGAACACCATCTTTGTCTCTTTTATAATCAATACAACGATACATCTTTTTGTGACCGCCTCCGCGATACCGCATCGTCATCTTACCACTGTTATTTCTTCCGCCTGTCCTCGTTTTGGGACACAATAAACCATCTTCCGGTTTATTGGTGGTAATCTCGTCAAACGAACTTATAACTTTGAATCGTTGACCGGGCGTTACTGGTTTATACTTTTTTAATGCCATGATTAAATATTGCTATAAATGTCAATTTTATCTTTTTTATTTACAAAAACAATCGCTTTTTTAACGGTGTTTTGTTGTCCGTGAATTTGTCCGGCTTTGGTATTGCGAACAGTGGCTCTTCCGCGTTGTATTAAGGTGTTAATTTTGTCAACCTTGATACCGTAAAGTTCTTCCACTGCAAATTTGATTTGCGATTTTGTCGCTTTTCTATCCACAATAAAGCCATAGCGGTTGTATTTTTCTGATACCGCTTGCATTTTTTCACTAATGATGGGCTTAATTAATATGTTCATTTTTTGTTATCTGATTAAATGTTATCAATAATTTAGGGATGCTTATTCCATCATCCGGTTAATTTCATCTACGCTGTTTTCAAAGATGAGTAGTTGTTTGGCATGTAAAACATCATACGTGTTCAAATCACAGGTACGACTTACCTGGATGCGGGGCAAATTGCGTGCGGAAACATATACATTGGTATTTGAATCGTTTGCCAACAGTAACGTTTTGGTATTTTCCAAGTTGAATTTTTTCAACATTTCCAATACGGTTTTTGTTTTTGGAGTTTCTAACGATAAATCCTCAACTACAATAATATTTTCATCTTTTGCTTTGTAAGATAATGTAGAGAATCGCGCTAAGCGTTTAATTTTTTTGTTCAGTTTAAACGAGTAGTCTCTTGGGTGTGGTCCAAAAACGGTAGCGCCGCCTCTAAGAAGTGGGGATTTTATGCTACCGGCGCGGGCGCCGCCCGTACCTTTTTGGCGTTTCAATTTACGTGTAGAGCCGGATATGGTAGATTTTTCTAACGTATCGTGTGTACCTTGTCTTTTATTGGCTAATATGTGCTTCACATCTAACCAAATAGCGTGATCATTAGGTTCTATGTTGAAGATTTTATCGTTCAACGTAACCGTTTTTGTTGATTCGCTTCCGTCTGTTTTATATACTTTTAGCTCCATCTTTCAATAATTATATATGAACCATTGGGTCCCGGCACGGAACCTTTAACTACTACTAAATTTTTTTCGGGAACGAGTTTTAGAATTTGCAGGTTGATCATTTTCACTTTTTCTCCTCCTGTTCTCCCTGCCATTCTCATTCCTTTCATTACTCTTGAGGGCCATGAAGAGGCTCCCAGCGATCCGGGCGCTCGCAATCGGTTGTGCTGACCGTGTGTGCTGTCGCCAACTCCGCCGAATCCATGACGTTTTACTACGCCCTGAAATCCTTTTCCTTTCGATATTCCACTTACATCCACATATTCGCCCTCAATAAAAACAGAAACATCTAATATGTCACCGAACTTTTTTTGGTGTCCTTCTTCAAAGCGGGTAAACTCTCGTAAGATTTTCTTAGGGGTTGTTCCTGCTTTGGCGAAGTGTCCTTTTAATGCTTTCGGCGTTCGTTTCTCTTTCTTTTCGTCGAACCCTAACTGGATGGCGCTATAACCGTCTTTTTCAACGGTTTTTACTTGCGTTACGACGCAAGGACCAGCCTCGAGAACTGTGCATGGTACCATGATTTTACCAGAGGCATCGAGAATGCTAGTCATTCCAATTTTTTTTCCTATTAATCCAGACATTGTTAATTATTAATTTGTTTATATTATCTGCGCTTCCCGCGCAATAGTTTTTTATTATCTACACATCCTATTAATCATTAATCACTAATCATTAATCATTAAACTTTAATTTCTACGTCCACGCCACTGGGTAATTCCAATTTCATTAGCGCGTCAATGGTTTTGGATGTGGTGCCGTAAATATCCAGCAAACGTTTGTAAGTGGCTAATTCGAACTGTTCTCTTGCTTTTTTGTTAACAAACGTCGCACGGTTTACGGTAAAGATTTTTTTGTGTGTTGGCAATGGGATAGGTCCTACTAATACGACCTTGTCATCTTTGGCGGCTTGCACCGTTTTGACAATTTTTTCTGCCGACTTGTCCACCAGTGTATGGTCGAACGATTTCAACTTGATTCTAATTCTGTGGCTCATTATATAGATTTAAGATTTAAGATTTAAGATTTAAAGCCCATAGCACATACATTCCTCACCTATTTTTTTTGGGGCGGCAAAAATATAAAAAATTTAATGCAAATAAAATATAATGTTAGGCAAACGCATTAAAAAAAATGCAACCTGTTATTACATTGATATAAAGACAATAGAATCGTTTTTTTGTATTTAGACACATTTTTTTTAATGCGTTTACCCTGAGATTTATTATATTGGTTTTAGAAAAAAATGTATTTTTGCCAACTTTTTTAAAAAAATTTAAATTAATAATAATCAAAACTTAAAAACATGAAATCTGTATCTATTAGCGGTTCTCTTAGAGAGAACGTAGGGAAAAAAGATGCGAAAGCACAACGCGCAAAAGGATATATTCCTTGCGTAGTTTACGGCGGTAAAGAACAACTGCAATTTGTGGTGGAAGAAGAACAATTTCACCACCTCCTCTTCACCCCAGAAGTGAAATATGTAGAATTAGAAGTAGGCGACAAAAAATTTGAAGCCATAGTACAAGCCACTCAATGGCACCCAATTACTGACCATTTATTACATGTAGACTTTTTAGAAGTAGTTGAAGGAAAACAAATTACAATAGGTCTTCCGGTAAAAATTACAGGTACCTCCCCCGGTGTTCTTCGCGGTGGAAAATTGGTGAAAAAATTACGTAAAATAACTGTAAAAGGATTATTGAAAGATATTCCGGAAGAGATTACAGTTGATATCTCAAACTTGGAAATTAATGATATGATTAA
This sequence comes from Lentimicrobiaceae bacterium, assembly GCA_009776395.1. GTDB lineage: Bacteria > Bacteroidota > Bacteroidia > Bacteroidales > WCHB1-69 > WRNX01. The sequence continues at coordinate 956 of WRNX01000033.1, read as the reverse complement.
GGTTGGAGAACTGTCGCTGCCTCATATCACTTTTATAGAAAATCCCGGAACACTGATTGTAAGCATTGCCTCCACCCGTAACGTGGTTGAAACACAATAATTTTCTCAATAAATTTTTGAAAAACATTTTTATTCTTCTGTGCAAAACACATAATCGAGCAAAAGGGAATAGATAAACAATAACAAAAAGTTTATTCCTTTTACAATTATTCGAAAAAAATCAAGTTTGAAGCAAAAACGAAAATGAAATGAATTACGAAAAATCCATTCGTTCCGAATTGTTGCTTGGGAAAGAAGCACTTGAAAAATTGCAAAATGCTCACGTTCTTATTGTAGGTTTGGGTGGAGTAGGCGCCTATTGCGCCGAACAACTCTGTCGGGCAGGCATAGGCGAAATGACTATAGTGGACGCAGATATTGTAGAATATTCCAACTTTAATCGTCAACTTTTAGCATTAGAAAATACATTGAAACTACCCAAGGTTGAAGTAATGGCAGAACGTTTGCGACAAATCAATCCCGAAATAAAACTGAATGTAATCCAAGAGTTTGTAAGAGATGAAGGTACAGAAATATTGCTTTCAAGAGCAAACTACGATTATGTAATAGATGCCATTGATTCGCTTTCGCCAAAGGTGTTTTTGATTTATCATGCGTTGCAGCATAAGTTCCGTGTAATTTCAGCTATGGGCGCGGGCGGGAAAAAAAATCCTTCACTTGTAAAAGTTGTAGATATTAAAAAAACATATCAGTGCGGTTTGGCGCACGCCATTCGAAAACGTCTGCATCGTTTGGGCGTGAAAACCGGATTTAAAGCCGTTTTTTCTCCCGAAATNGTGCCGGAAAANGCCATCNAAATAGATCCTAATCCTGATATCAACAAATTATCGGTGGTGGGAACTGTTTCTTATATGCCCGCCATTTTTGGCTGTATGACGGCTGCCGAAGTAATTAAC
>WRNX01000032.1 GCA_009776395.1 Lentimicrobiaceae bacterium | reverse complement strand
AGGGAGAATGGAGAAAAGGATAATGAGGTACTGAATCAGAGTAAATCTGTTCAATCTGCGTCATCTGTGTGCTTAAAAAACGAGATAACACTGATACCGAATCCCACTACGGGAGAGTTACAAGTTACGAGTTATGGGTTACAAGTTACGGATGTGGAAATATTTGATGTTTACGGCAGAAACGTAGGGGCAAAATTCCCCTCCAATAAATTGGAGGGGTGGCAGCCAAAGGCTGACGGGGTGGTTTTCAATATTTCGCATTTGCAGAGTGGAATCTATTTTGTAAGAATAACCACAGAAGAAGGAATAATAACAAAAAAAATAGTTAAACAGTAATCATTAATCACTAACCACTAATCATTAAACATTAAACATTAATCACTAAATCATTATCCATTATGAAAAAAAGAACAAATAGAATGGTGCACGCAGCAAAGAAATTATTATTAGTATTATTGACAATCGGCAGTTTGCAAGTTATAGCGCAAAAAAAAGCGCCGCCTGAATTTTCGATTTATGCTGCAGGTGGAATCTCTACCTACTGCTTTCAACCCGCCAATAAGGAGACCTCCTCGCTTGGGTTTAGTAGCGATTTTGGAGCAGGTTTTACCGGATTTTTCAATCAGCAGTTAGGGATTCATACCGGTGCTGGATTTGGACTCTTTAGCGTAAAATCAAAAATTTCCTCTTTACAAGCGCTTACAAAAGGGCTTTTTGATGAGAAAAATGAGTTATCTTATGATTTGCACACCACGTTAAAGGGTTATACTGAAATACATAAGGTTATGTTTGTAACTATCCCTGTGATGTTGCAGTTTCAATCCAAGCAGAAGCAATATTGGAATTGGCAACGGAGTCAAAAAGCAGGATTTTATGCGTTGGCTGGAGCTAAATTGATCTTAATGTTCAACAATAAATATGAAGCAAGAATAGATACACTTTCAAATGCCGCTTACTTTCCTTCTTTAGACAACTGGGCGGCTACACAAACTTTTGCCAAGTTAGGAGCCTTTGAGGGTAATACCGTAGATAACAAATTAGATTTTGGCGTCATGGTGATGTTTGCTTGTGAAGCAGGTGTGAAATGGCGTGTGGACAATAATATCATCATATACACCGGCGCATATTTCGACTGTGCGTTGTACGATCCTATTAAAGACAGTCGGCAGCCCTACTCAAACTTTACTGACCCTGACAAACTCCCCGAACTAGCTATTCTGAAGATTGCCAACAGAACAAATTTAATGGTAGTAGGGATCAAAGTAAGAGTGGCGTTTACAAAATACCAAAGACCGTATTGATTTTTCTATTGAACATAAAAAGAATACATTTTCGAAAGTTTCTTTAAGATTTTTGAAAGCATTTTTTCTATTTATATCTTTGAAAAATACACATAACCAATGGATTTTGAAAATGAAATTAAATTTAAACGATATTTATCAAATACTTTACAAATGAAAAAAATAATTTTTTTAACAATCTTTTTCCTGACTCTGTTTGGATTTGCTTATGCACAGCAATTTCCATGGACTGAGGGTTTTGAAAGCGCCGATTTTCCACCACCGGGATGGTCAATACTCCATACTTCCGGTACTAAAACGTGGGAAAGGTATACGCTAAACACGCATAACAATACATCTGGTTCTGCCATGCATGATTTCGCATCTGGCATGCAAACCTCAGCGCTCATTACACCGCCTATTACACTTCCTAATTTTGGAACCCCAACGCTCGACTTCTGGTCTTACACGCAACTTATTGGTTATCAATATAGCGGAGTGCTCGTTTCTACCACCGTTAATGATGACTTAACCGCATTTACAGAAATCAAAGTATTGGCTGGAGATGAAGTTGCCATTGGAAGTTGGAAAAACATCAGTGTAGCTTTAGACGCTTTTAACGGACAAACCATATATATCGCTTTTTTATATAGTGGCGACTATGGGCACAGATGGCTTATTGATGACATCACTGTATCGCATTTTGACAGTTATGTGGATATTCAAGCGTTATCTCTTACCCCTATCTCCGGAGAGTACGCTATCCTTTCTACGAATGAACAGGTTACAGTGAAATTAAAAAACAACAGCGGAACGCCGGCAAGCGGATTTCCCCTAAAATTATTACAAAATAATAATGTAATAACTACTGAAAATTTTACCGGCTCTATTCCAAGTTTGGGCGAGGTTACCTATACTTTTAATACCACATTGGATCTCACAGCACAGGGAATACATAAAATACAAGTGGTTGCCAATATGCCCGACGACCAAGTTGCTGCAAACGACACCGCAACCTCAATAGTTACAAACTTAGGCTGTGATGTGATTACAACATTTCCATATTTTGAAAGTTTTGAAAATAACGGAAATAATTTGCCTCCCTGCTGGACACAAGAATATGTGGCAGAAAACTTTAAGTGGAAAGTTTGTGATGCAGCATACGCACAGGGAATTCCCGGATTAGAACCCTTAGATGCATTTGACGGAGCGTACAAAGCATATTTCTATACTATCGGAAAAGATGACGCCATCACAAAATTAATAACTCCACCTATGGATATTACCCAAATGGCAAATCCCGTTCTGAAATTTCATCATATTCAACAACAATATGCAGGAGATCAGGATAGCCTAAAAATTTACTATAGAACTTCTTCCAAAAGCGAATGGGTATTTTTGGAAAAATATACAGAAATGATTGATGAATGGACAGAACAAATTATTCCGTTGCCCGAGCCCTCAAACCAATACTTCATTGCTTTTGAAGGTTATGAAGAATATGGACACTCTATTCAAATAGACGCCATTACGATTGATGATTATTTTGGTACCGATATTGCCGTAAAAGCCATATCGCCTGAGGGAGTTCATCTTGGGCTTTCTGAACAACAGGAGATTAAAGCAACCATTAAGAACAACGGGAGACTGCCCGTTACAGGCTTCGAGTTAACGTTGCATTTGAATGATAGTTTTATTACAAAAGAGGTATTTACAAATACAATACCAGACTTGGGCGAGGTAGTTTATTCCTTTAATAAAAAAGTAGATCTTTCAGTTTCAGGAACATATAAATTAACTGTTGTTGCCGAATTGGAAAGCGATGAAGTTCCTGAAAACGACGAACTGACGGTTACCGTTAAAAATTTGGTTTGCGATGCGCTTACTTTTCCTTATGAAGAGGATTTTGAAGAGGAGATTTTTCCACCCTACTGCTGGAACAAAATAGGAGAATGGAAGAGAACGCCTTATGGCGCTCATTCAGGCGTTGGCAGAGCAAGTTATGCGTGGTGGGATGGCTCGTTAGGGTGGCTCATCTCTCCTAAATTCTCTATTCCCGCCGACGGAGATTTTATGTTGGAATTTTGGTCGTATGTATATGACAAAAAATTCTTCACCTACTCAGGGGTATGGATCTCTACTACCACCCCAGACGTATCTTCATTTACAGAAATTCACAGTTTGGGAGGCAATGAAACCCCCGACGAAGAGTGGGCAAGAATAGAGGTGCCATTAAACAATTATGCTGGAAAAGATATTTATATAGCGTTCAAATACACGAATAGCGGAGGGCAGAGTGGACACATGTGGTCGGTAGATGATATCAGAGTTTTTAATTTAAGTAATTATGTTGATGCGGAAGTGGTAGCAATTACTGCTCCGCCGGAAATCAATATGAATTTATCAAATAATGAAACTGTAACTGCTAAAATAAAAAACAATGGAGGTGAAAGCATTAGCGGATTTCAATTGATATTGGAATACAACGGCGCAGTTGTTGCCACCGAAAACTATGTGGGTTATATCACCAGTTTGGCATCTGTAAACTATACTTTTAATAAAAAATTAGACCTTTCCGCCGCCGGAAATCATACCCTTAAAGTAACTGTGGTTTTAGCAGGTGATATGGATCCAAGCAATGATTCAAAGAGTAAGCTTATTGAAAACAGAGTTTGCCCTGCCACAACAACTTATCCTTGGCATGGGGATTTTCAAGGCGATATAGCCGGTGAAATAGATGATTGCTGGTTTAATATTGATGCAGATGGAGACACAAAAAAATGGCAATCTTTTGAAGCAACCGGACAATATTATGCCTTGTCCGAATCTTATGATGCGGCGTATGAATTTCCTCTTACGCCGGATAACTGGCTCATCTCTCCGCCATTGAAATTAGATGGCACCTATACGCTTTCCTATAAAGTGGGCAGTGCTAACTCTAATGAGTGGGGTGCAGAAAAATATTCTGTATTAATTTCTACCAAAGGTATAGATCCTGAAACATTTACTGCGGTGCGTACCGAAACCCTTTATCCTTCCGATTACACTGAGTTTCTTGGTGGTGAACTTTCGGGGTATGGATTAAAAACGGTTAAAGTACCCCTATCTTCTTATGCCAACGAAACCATTCATCTTGCTTTTCGCCATTGGGATTGCACCGAGCAGGATATGCTCATCCTTACCGATATTAATGTAGTAAAAGAACTATCCATAAATGAAAACAATAAAAACGAAAACAATCCCTTAGTAGCGTGGATTAATAACGATAGATTATATATAAGCGGGTTGAATATTGGAGAAAATTTGGATCTGTATTCCGTTATGGGGCAATTGGTTTATCAAGGAGTTGTCCATAGCGATATGATGAGTATTAATCTCAATGTTCGAGGAGTTTTTATTATAAAATCGGGGAACAGGGTGGTAAAGGTAGTGTACTAATTCAAATTTAATTCTTCCAAAAAAATATTATTTATTGGGTACTCCTAAATTACATTGGTTTTGCAGGTGTCAAATGTAAAATATTAATTTTATCATTGCAAAAACGGCATAATTAATAATATCATAATAGTTGGCGTCTATTCCTTCCGAAACGGTAGTATTTCCCTCATTATCTTCTATTTGTTTAATGCGTAACAGTTTCATTAAAATAATGTCGGTTAATGATTCTACGCGCATATTGCGCCAAGCTTCGCCGTAATCGTGGTTTTTATTGAGCATTAACGCTTTGGCATGATGAATATATTTTTGATAGAGTTGCTTCGCTTCTTCGGCAGAAATCATCCCCTCGTAAGAATCTGCAACGCCAATTTCCAACTGTATCAATGCCATGACGGAATAGTTGATAATACCGATAAATTCCGGCACAATCCCTTCGTCCACTTTTGCAATCCCTTTTTCTTGAATACTTCTAATTCTTTGCGCTTTGATATAGATTTGGTCGGTTAAAGAAGAGATTCGCAAAATTCGCCATGCCGTACCATAATCCACCGCTTTTTTGGAAAAAAGGTCGAAACAAATTTTTTCTATTTGATCGAATTGAGCGGGGGTATTCATTTCACATTTTAGAACTTCGTTATCAAAACTTTCGTAGCAACACTACGCGCCTCATCAGCATTCTGCAATAATAATACAACGTTGTAAATACCTGTGTTTACCTGTAATGGAATAATCGTTTTTACATCATTAATCTTTCCTTGAAATACTACTCGTCCCAGCATATCCGTTATTTCAACCGTTGGTAGCGACAATGCGTGCATTTTTTCTACGGTAATATAAACCGAATTTTGATACCCATAAATGTGGATATTGTTCAATTCGGCTTCGGCAATACCAAGCGGATTTGTTGTAAACTGTGCAGACGGTCCGGGTTCGGAAGCAAAATGGGTAGCGGTTTCTGCTTTGCGCACTTCAAAACTGTAAGTTGTATTGGGCGATAGTCCGCTAAATATAGTTTCCGTTTGCCATGCGCTTTCATCCATTCGATACTCGCAGCCGGAAATTTCATTCAAGGTAATACTGTTTTCTGTTTTATTATCAAGAGTTGGGGCTTCGGGCGCATTCTGAGTTGCTTTGATTACCTCTTCCGTTGGCGTAGAGATTACGCTGCCACCACAATTGGCTGCCGTTACAACTACTGAAATTTTGTTGCCAATGTCGGCTTGAACTAATGTATAAGTTTCACTATTCTCGCCAATATTGGTTGTACCGCGTTTCCATTGATAGGTAATTTCTCCCAGGTCAGGGATTACCGGTGTGGAAGATAGATCGGCATTGGCAGTTAAAGTTTCGCCAAAAACTGCGGCGCCGCTGATGGTTACGGTGCCTGTTAATTGAATACCGCACTCTTCAATATCATCTAAATTACGAGGGGCAATCTGTCTGTCTGCATTAAAAGGTATGGCAAAACCGGTTACATTGTAACCTATTTCTGTATCAGGAGTAAAATCGGTAATATTTCCGAAATGGTTACGACAAATCATCGTACTTGATTCTTGATAAATATTGATATTCCCGGCAGATCCGGTTCCAAAAGTACCCTCATCAAATGTAACATTTTCAATACGTATTAGTTGAGATTCATAAGTAGCGAAATCGGATAATAAGTTTGCCATGGTTATCACTATGGGCGCCACGGGCGAATCTGGAACACCAACAGCCGTATTGACCGTAGGAATAAGTTCATACTGACCGTTATAAATAGTGCAAGTACCCACAACACCTCCTTGAATCACATCACCATCATTATATTCGGTAGTGATTACCGGAGTAGCATTATCAAACACTAATAAACCTCCGGTGGCATCTTTTATATAAATGTTGCGATTGCTTCGGTAAACAAAAGTTACATCGCCGGTGATGCAGTATAGGTTAGAAGTAGCGGGGTTGTTGGCAGCCTTAAAGTCTGCGATAGTAGTTACATTAATGGGATATGTATAAATCGCTGTGCTTGTAGTACTGGGTTCCATTCCATCTTTCCATGCTTTTGCTTTAACAGTGGTGGTTGAACTGATATTGATTGGGGTTGAATAAAGATCAGATGCGGGGGTAGGTTCGCTGCCGTCTAACGTATATCTGATGGTAGCGTTTTCGGTAGATGAGGTGATGGCAACATTAATGGGGCTGCTGTAGGTTCCACCGGGAGGATTAAAAACCGGAGCAGAAACATAACCTGTTTGACTGTAATCGGTTATACAAAGGTTGTCAATGTTTACAGAATTAGTTGTTCCTGATTGTTTGTATTTGATAACTCTGATTCTGGCATTTCCCTGTACATTAATTTGCACACTAAACTCTTGCATAACTTCCCCAACGCTTGCCCATGTAGGGGAAGTTACTGAGTTATTTGGAGGGGAAATCCATGTAGTACCTCCATCGGTAGAATACTCAACAAATACAGTACCGTTTTGATGAGTCCCAAATGATCCATAGTAAAAGCTCACTGTTCCCACGCCATTTGGTTTATCCCATTGCATTTGAATCACATTGGCGCCGGTGGTGTTTTCTCCGGGAATAGTTATAGCACCGTTTGCGGGATCGCTATTATTCGCCCTTAACCGAATAGATTTAGTGTCAAAATATCTATCACTACTTTCATCCATAGCGCCATATCCTAAAATAAGCCACTCTCCTGTAGATGAAGTAACAGTATTTCCGGCGTAACCCGGATTTGCAGGATTAATATCTTCAAAATCTTCAAAAAGTGCGCAATCAAGAGTAGCGACGTTTTGAGATACGGTAACGGTAAAAGTTTGTCCGTTTCCTGTAATGGTAACATCGGCAGAACGGATATCAGAGCCGGAATTAGTACTTAACGTGTAGAAAGTTAATGTGGCATCGTTCAGTCCTTTGGTTTTAGAAACAGAGAGCCATCCGGCAGCAGGGGCAGGAATGGCAACATTCCACACCACATTGGAGGTTACGGTTACAGCGCCCGATGCGCCCTCAAATTTGTCAAGCAGTAATTGGTTTTTATCCACTGCAATAGTTCTATTTGCCGGATCTCCATAAAAAAAGGTGTAAGAATCGGTACCATTATCATACAGAATATTATTAATATTTTGGGTATTTTCGGCTGTTCCGTTCGATTGGCAGGGTTTTGGATTTGTGGTACTGTTGAAGGCTGTTTTTCCGTTGGAACTGTTATAGGGCGCTTGACTTAAAGTTCCGTTCGAATAAACGCCGTTGGTTTGCGAACTTCCATTTCTGTACAAATAAACTTCATCAAAAGAGTTAGTGCCATTAAAATCTGCATTTCCATCCATATTAGAATTAATTCTATAGATCAACAATCCCTCATTTTGCAAGGAGTTATCATAATTGGTTCCAGTTTTTTTACGATATTCAACCACACTGTATTGTGTTGTAGTATTGGTCATAGGTATTCTATAAATAACGGGTTTTTCGGGGTCCGATCCATCATTAAAATAAAAAGGAAAAACTTCATAAGTTTTGTTTATGGTAGCAATGGGAAGGGTTGAAATCCATTTTCCATACTTATATTTCATATATGCTGACATGGATTGAGGTTTTGGTAGATTATTAGATTCCATAATATCCCATGATCCAACAGGGGATATATTATCATAATAATAGTAGTGATATAAATCGGGGGAACCCAATACGTGAAACCCTTCATGGCAAAAAACGCTAGAATTAAAGTAGGAAGAGTTGCCATCCAATTCAAAATTATAATCAAACACACGTTTTCCGTTAATAGACACATTTTGAGCATACAGCGACCACATGTGGGGCCAAAGCAAATCAGACCAACCGCCAGGGGGACCATAAATTACAAAACTGATAAAGTCGCATCTTCCATCATTATTAATATCAAGATTTAAACTTGCAGGAACGGGCCAATTTGTATTTACCCAGTTCACGGCATTAGCCAGTAAAGTGTGTTCGCGTTGCGTGGCTTGATTATCATTGGTATAACCAATGGTATTACTGCTTGAGTAGGGGCGATAGTAATTTCTAGGATTAGAATCTTTGTAAAATCTAAGTACGTTTCCATCTGCGGGCGGATAAAAATGAGATTCTAAGTCTAATTTATTGTAAGACACGGTAGCATAATAATCTCTCATATTGTTGCCTGCATTTGAGTTAAACATTCCATCCACATAAGAGAAATTGTTTGACATGGATTGGGTATCAGAGAATCCAATGCAAATTACAATATTATTTATCTGTTGGGTATCACTCGGGTTACGAGTTGCCAAATCTTCCAGAATAGATCTATCGGGCACACTGGCTGCATTTCTTCCTGTGGGTTCGTAATAGGCACGGCGTTTTTCCATATATTTTTCATGTGAAATCGCAACACCTTTTGGTATATTAAGTTCAAAATTTCTATTTTCGGTTACAATGAATTGACTGGGAACTAATTCGTCTGTAACGGCATCATAAATAGCATAATAATACCATCCGTCTTCTCCTGGAACTATGGAGTAGCCGTCGGCGTCATGAACTCTTCGATAAAATTCGTCGCCGGTAGTAAAAAGGTTTAATACTTCGCCATTGGGTTGTACCAATTGCGTAGGAACATTTTCAAGATAGGCTCCAAAAGAAAGGAAACAGATGTTCAGGAGCAGAAATAAAACAGATAATTTTTTCATATTAATATAAATAATTGTTGTAAATAATTTTTGAAATGAGAAGTTACAATAAAAGATTATTCTTCAACTTTTTTCAAGTCTTGTTTTAATGTTTTGAAGATATCCAAATCGCCGAGTGTAGTTTTTTCTGAATTTTCGTTAATTTTTTCAATCTCTTTTTTCTTTTTCTTTTCTTCAGCCGCTACACGTTTTTCTTCATCTTCTTTGGTTTCTTGCCATGTTTTAGAGTGAGAAAGGTTGATTTTTTTGGCGTCTTTTTGAAACTCAATTACTCTAAATGGAAGTGTTTCATCAATTTTCGGATTGGATTTATCTTCTTTTTGTAATGCCCTATTGAAGCAGAATCCTTCAATCCCGTAGGGTAATGCAATATTATATCCTTTATCAACTTGGGTAATAATAGTACCTTGGTGAGTGGTTCCCACTGCGAATACTGTTTCAAATACATCCCACGGGTTTTCTTCCAATTGTTTGTGTCCTAAACTTAATCTGTGGTTTTCAATATCTACTTCTAATACTACAACGTCAATTTGATCTCCAATTTTGGTAAATTCGGCAGGGTGTTTAATTTTCTTCGACCAGGAGAGATCGGAAATATGGATCAAACCATCCACGCCTTCTTCTAATTCAACAAAAATACCGAAACTTGTAAAGTTGCGAACTGTTGCAGTATGTTTAGAAGCGGCAGGATATTTTTCGGTGATATTTGTCCAAGGATCTGGGATTAATTGTTTAATACCCAAAGACATTTTTCTTTCATCTCTATCTAACGTTAACACTACCGTTTCTACTTCTTCGCCCACTTTTAAGAAATCGTGTGCAGTTCTTAAATGTTGCGACCAGGACATTTCGGAAACGTGAACTAATCCTTCAACACCGGGGCTTACTTCAAGGAAAGCGCCATAGTCGGCAATAACTACTACTTTACCTTTAATTTTATCTCCTACTTTCAAATCAGCGTCTAAAGCGTCCCATGGATGAGGGGTTAGTTGTTTTAATCCAAGTGCGATACGTTTTTTACTTTCATCAAAATCAAGGATTACTACATTAATTTTTTCATCTAATTGAACGATCTCTTCCGGGTGGCTGATACGTCCCCAAGACAAGTCGGTAATATGAATTAAACCATCCACACCGCCTAAATCTATAAACACTCCGTAGCTGGTAATATTTTTTACCGTACCTTCTAAAATTTGTCCTTTTTCCAAGCGTGCAATTATTTCTGCTTTTTGTGCTTCCAATTCATCTTCAATAAGCGCTTTATGTGAAACAACAACGTTTTTGTATTCATGGTTAATTTTAACTACTTTAAATTCCATCGTTTTATTTACATAAATATCGTAGTCTCGGATGGGTTTCACATCAATTTGAGAGCCTGGTAAAAAGGCTTCTATGCCAAATACATCTACGATTAAACCTCCTTTAGTTCTGCATTTTACATAACCGGTAATGATTTCGCTATCTTCAAAAGCTTGATTTACGCGATTCCATGATTGAAGCATGCGCGCTTTTTTGTGTGATAGTTGTAATTGTCCTGTAGCATCTTCTTGGTTTTCAACATAAACTTCAATTTCATCTCCAATTTGAAGATCCGGATTGTATCGCAATTCGGAAGCCGTGATCACGCCATCGGATTTAAAACCAATATTTACTACTATTTCGCGTGAGTTGAAAGACACTACAGTACCTTTAATCACAGCATTTTCGTCAATAGATTTAAAAGATTTTGTGTATAATTCTTCATAGCGTTCTTTTTCGGTAGCGCTATATTTTGAACCCTTTTTTTCAAGATTGTCCCAATTAAAGGTATCTAATGATGCATACGCTGATGCAAAAGGAACCTTTGAAAATGATGGTTTTGTTTTAGGTTGTTCTGCAACTACGGGTTCTTCTTCAACAGGAGTTTCTTCTACTATTTTTTTTTCAGTAGGAGTTTCTACTGCAATTTCTTCGGCAACAGGAATATCTGTTACTGTTTCTTCTTGAACATGTTGTTCAAGAACTTGTTCTTCGTTTTGTGCTTCCATTTCGGGAGCGGGAATTAAATTTTCTGACATTTTGTTAATTTTTGAATCAATAGTGATTCATTTTTGTTTGACAATGAGGGTAACTTATTAATTTCCAGATCAAAGAGCCTCTTTTGATGAGGAGTGCAAATATATAATTTTTTTGGCATCTATATTCTTTAACTTGGGACAAACGTTAAAATTTTTTTTTTGTGGTAAAATCTTTGTGTCTTTACGTTTATTAGTAATGTTTTATAAAATGCCTACAATTTTCCTGTCCTTAAACGGAAGTCAGGTTTTTCTGCGCCATCTGCGTGCAAAGAAAATCTCCCAAATAAAAAAACGCCCCTACAAATTGTAAGGGCGTTTTGGTATTGGGCGACTTCCTACTCTCCCACCGGTTAAGGCAGTACCATTGGCACTATCGGGCTTAACTTC
>WRNX01000031.1 GCA_009776395.1 Lentimicrobiaceae bacterium | reverse complement strand
AAAATTTATTTTCGCCTTTTTTATTTAATGAACGAGAGGGCGGGTGGGTGTTTGGAGGTGTGTGTGTGTGTGTGTGTGTGTGTGTGTGTGTGTGTGTGTGTTACACAATTTTTTGAGAAAATCAAGGGTTTCCCAAAAAAGTTATCAACAAAATAATGAGTAGATTTGTTCATATTTTTGTCCTTAAAAAAATACACTCTTACTACGCGGCAAAAATATAATTTATTTAATATGTTATATCCCTAATATTAGGGATATGAGAGGAAAAAATATAAAAAAAATATCAACAATGAAATAATTTTAATCACTTGTATTATAATGATTTAGTTATTTTTTGTTATTGATATTATTTATTTTTAATTTAAGATTTAAAGTTACAAGTTACGAGTTACGAGTAGTTCTTTTTTCATTTTTTTTCGGTGTTCATACATAAAAATTCCTGCTGCTATGGCTGCGTTCAATGATTCTGGGGACGTTCCTTGATGCGGAAATAAAGATATCTCTATTTCTTTTTGAATAAATGGAACTAACATTTCAGAAATTCCATGGCTTTCACTTCCAATAATTACAATATCGTTATTTTTAAACAATTGTTTTTGAATAGGTTCACCATCCATATACAAACCATAAACAGTTCTATGCTGCTGTGTTTTCAAAAAGTCAAGTAGATCAGAATAAACCATCTTTACCCTTGCAAATGAACCCATGGTGGCTTGTATTACCTTTGGATTTGTAAATTCTACACAATCTTCCGAGCACAAAATCTGGTCAAATCCAAACCAATCTGCTGTGCGAATTATAGTTCCCAAATTGCCAGGATCTCTTATCGCGTCCAAAACAAGCAAAGGCTTTTTATCATGGAATTCGTTGAGAGTATAATGTGGTGTTTGTACAATACATAAAATTTCCGGTGCGGTTGAAAGTAAACTGATTCGCTGCATCTCTTTTTCGGAAATCACCATTCTTTGCGTATTTTGCATTTCCTTTGTGTCCTTTGCATTAAAAGAATCTACATCAAATCGTTCCGTAATAAAACATTGTATCACTTCCCAATTCGATTGCAAAGTTTCCATGCATGATTTTATCCCTTCAACTATAAAAACTCCTTGTTCTTCACGATGTTTTTTGTGATGAAGCAATCTAATTTGAGAAATGAGCGCTTTGGAAATCAATGTAAAAAATTTATTTTAATAAATAACGTTATTATTTTCACGTTGCAAAATTATGCAAAGTTTTACAACAAACAACAAAAAAAATATTTTTGCATTTTTTAATAATAAAATTTAGAATGAATATAGCCAGAACACAAAATAGTACATATCAATTCTCGCTGCTAAAGGAGTCTTTGAGAAATAAGGTTATAGGTATTTTTTGCTGCTTTTTGATTATCATGCCGCTTTCCGCGCAAAAAAGCAAACCCAAAGAACCTAACCATAAATTAGTATTCAACATTAAAGATTGTAAAGATGATCAAATGTTGCTGGCAATACACTTTAGAGATAAACTTATGCTTAAAGATTCTGCCAAAAATAATGGAAAATGTACATTTATTTTTGAAAGAGATGAAAAATATGACGAGGGACTCTATTCATTAGTATCCGATAAAAAAGTTAGAATAATGGATTTTATGATGGATGGAACGCAAAATTTTACATATAATATAGATACTACAGGAAATGTGAATAATTATTCGGTCAGCGGGTCTCCGGAAAATGAGGAAATGTTGCGATTTCAACAAAAAACAGTAGAATCTCAAAAACTTATGAGAGAATGGGGAGATAAACGAAAAAGTTTTGATGAAGAAGAAAAGAAAGACAGTGCGGAATATTACTTAGAGTTAATGAAAAATAAACATGAAGAGATGGAAAAGTTTATTTCCGATTTGATTGAAAAAAATCCTACCCATCTGTTTTCTAAATTTCAAAAATCATTTAGAGAAATAGAAATCCCTGATCCGCCCGTGTTTGATGATGGCTCTATAGATTCTTTATTTCAAACGATTTATTATAGAACTCATTATTGGGATAATTTCGATTTATCGGATAGAAGATACTTGTTTTTACCCTCTTACGAACCCAAATTAAATACATATTTCAAAAAAATACTTTGGTATCATGATTCAGATACAATTAATAAATATATGGATATGATGCTGGAAAAAACTTATTCCGACAGTTTAATGTACCGTTTTCTTCTAGAATATTTAACGGTTGAATTTGATAATAGTAAAATTATTGGACATGATGCCGTTTTAGTGCATCTAACTAAAAATAACCAACTTGCAGGAAAATGCCCCTGGATAGATGAAGATTATTTCAAAAAAATTAAAATGCGAATTGAAGATTTGGAACCGATGCTGATTGGCACAAAATCGGTAGAACTCATTTTACCCGATACCGCACAAGATGATAAAAAAGGATGGTATTCTTCTTATAATATGCCTAAAAAGTACAGAATTTTGTGGTTTTACGACCATACTTGCAGTCATTGCCAAAAAGAATCGAAAGAGCTGAAAGCTGTGTATGATTCGTTAGAAAATATTGGAAAACTTAATTTTGATGTGTATGCCGTGAACCGCACCGATGATATTGAAAAGTGGAAAAAATATATCCGCGATGGCGGATATACATGGCTAAATTTGGGAGGCGCAAAAGGTAATGTGGATTGGAAAGAGGTGTATCATATTACTACAAATCCACAGTTTTACATCATTAATCAAGATAAAATCATCATTCTAAATAAAGATATTCCCAAAGATATGATTCCGCAGTTTTTGGAAGAATATGAAAAAAAAGAAGCAGAAAAAATACGACTTAAAAATAAACGACAATGAACTTTGTAGAAGAATTAAAATGGCGCGGTATGTTGCACGATACCATGCCCGGAACGGAAGAACAGTTGCAAAAAGAGATGACTTTGGCATACGTGGGAATTGATCCTACAGCCGATTCGTTACATATTGGACACTTGGTAAGCGTAATGATGCTCAAACATTTACAACTTTGCGGGCATAAACCAATTGCCTTGCTGGGCGGCGCTACCGGAATGATCGGCGACCCATCCGGAAAATCGCAGGAACGTAATCTGTTGGATATAGAAACATTACGAAAAAATCAGGAAGAAATTAAAAAACAACTTGCCAAATTTTTGAACTTTGAAGAGAACGCGCCTAACACGGCATTGTTAGTAAACAACTACGATTGGATGTGCCATTACTCTTTTCTTGATTTTATTCGCGACATCGGAAAACATATCACCGTAAATTACATGATGGCAAAAGATTCCGTTAAAAAAAGACTCTCTGGAGAGGGGGAAGGCATGTCGTTTACAGAGTTTACTTACCAGTTAGTTCAGGGTTACGATTTTTTGCATCTGTTTCAAAACTACGGGTGTAAGTTGCAAATGGGAGGCAGCGACCAATGGGGGAACATTACCACCGGCACGGAATTGATTCGCAGGAAAACCGGAGGTGAAGCGTTTGCCTTAGTTTGTCCGCTCATTACCAAAGCAGATGGCGGGAAGTTCGGAAAAACCGAACAGGGAAATATTTGGTTAGATCCGGAAAAGACATCTCCCTACCAGTTTTATCAATTTTGGCTCAATTGTTCCGATGAAGATTCTAAGAAATATATCCGAATTTTTACGCTGTTTGAAAAGGAACAGATTGAACAAATGGAAAAAGAGCACGAAGAAGCGCCACATTTGCGCATTTTGCAAAAAGCGTTGGCAAAAGATGTAACCTGTCGCGTTCATTCAGAAGAGGAATACAATGCTGCCGTAGTTGCATCTGATATTCTGTTTGGCAAAGGAACGGCAGCATCTCTATCAGCGCTTCCTGAAAAAACATTTCTCTCTGTTTTTGAGGGCGTTCCCCAAGTAAAAATTGACAAAACGATTATAGAACAAGGTATTAATATTGTAGATTTTTTGACCGATGCCACACAAATATTCCCTTCCAAGGGCGAAGCCAGAAGAACCTTGAAAGAAAACGGCGTTTCTATTAATAAAGAGAAAATTACTGATACTTACATGGTTAATTTATCGTCCGTATTGAATGAAAAATATATTTTGGTTCAGCGGGGGAAGAAGAATTATTATATTGTTACTTTGTAAAAAGGATGTAATATTCAACTCAAAATTATGTTTGTTTATTAAAAAGAATTTATATTTTTGCCGCACAATGTTTTACAGGTTATTGTTGCTTATGTTTCATTTGCGGCACATTTGCGACACGAGTATGTAAAACGCTGTAAAACAGTATAGAATAATTTTGAAGTAGAAAAATAAAAATTATGAGTCACACCATTCGTACCGAAAATTTAGTTAAAATTTATAAGCAACGCAAAGTTGTGAATGAAGCCTCTTTTGATGTAAAACAAGGAGAGATTGTAGGGTTGCTTGGTCCTAACGGCGCCGGAAAAACTACCTCTTTTTACATGATAGTGGGAATTATTAAACCTTTTTCAGGAAATATTTTTTTAGATGATGAAGATATTACCAAACTACCCATGTATAAGCGTGCGCAAAAGGGAATCTCTTATTTGCCTCAAGAAGCTTCCGTTTTTAGGCAACTCTCTGTGGAGGATAATATTCGCGCTATTTTACAATTTAGTGGTATGAGTAAAGAGGAACAGGATAATAAATTAGAAAGTTTAATTCAAGAGTTTAATATTCAAAAAGTAAGAAAAAATCTAGGGCAAAATCTTTCAGGTGGCGAGCGCAGAAGAACAGAAATTGCGCGCTGCTTAGCATCTAATCCTAAATTTATTCTATTAGACGAACCTTTCGCAGGAGTGGATCCTATTGCCGTTGAAGATATTCAAACAATAGTTTGGAAATTAAAAGAGAAAAATATCGGTATCTTAATTACCGACCACAATGTACATGAAACTTTGTCAATTACAGACCGAGCTTACCTGCTTTTTGAGGGGAAAATTATCAAAACAGGAACTGCCGAAGAACTCGCCAAAGATGAATATGTAAGAACTGTTTATTTGGGAAAGAATTTTGAACTAAGAAGATAATCTGTATTTTTCTTCACCCCCGTAGGTGCTTGAATATTCCTACTTCCGATAATTACCGGCGTATCCTGTAGGGCTATTTTACAAGACACGGAACACGATTTCAATTCAATTAAATGTGAAATAATACTTTTTACGTTTACATCTCTTGAACAAAAAATCAATTCGTTAATCTTATTTTCTTTGATAAAATTTTTTATCTCAGTTGCTGATGAATTTTCGATTGCATAAATCACTTCAGGTTTTTGACTACCTGCTTGAGCAAGCAAGGCTACTCGTTCCGTTTCTTCTAATTTTCCAACAATAAGAATCTTTCTTTTGTTGGCATTGGCATATCTATATCCTTTCATTCCGGATACATGAAACAAATAACGTAACCCATTCATAGCTACAGCAGTCCATACTGCGCCAAAAATCGAAACTGCCCTCGAAAATCTAATTGTTTCGGGCAGTAAAGCGTAAATGAGTAAAATGGCAACTGTGCCAATAATAATGCCGCGGTTGGTTTTGAAAGTGGAATAAGGTTTTTTATATCCTTTGCTAAACGCCACCGAAAGTACCCAAATAGTAATATAACACGGAATGACCAAGAAAAAATAATAACGAGGAAAATGACTTTCTCTGTAAAACAGCACTTGAGCCTGCCAATAGAATGCTAATAATAACATTCCGCCGTAAATAACTGCAATATCTAAAATGGGCAAAAGTAACGAAGTTACCACTCGTTTTCCTATTGCCAATGAAGCGCGTAGCCAAATTGCCAGATTGAGTATTAATATGTAAAATTTATTACCGCTAGCGAAGTGTTTCTTGGCAAATATTTGCATCGCCTTGTAAAAGACTATCACATAATTTACAGTTCCTTTTTTTGTACTTTCTCCTTTGTAATGTACAATTCTAGTATTGGGCAAATAGTAGTTTTTGTATCCTGATTTGGTAATACGATACGAAAGATCAATATCTTCCCCATACATAAAAAAAGTTTCATCTAAAACTCCTGTTTCTTCTAATGTTTTTTTTCTAAGAAACATAAAGGCGCCTGATAAAACTTCTACCGATTGTGTTTTTTCGTTGTCTAAACCGGTTAAATGGTAAGAGCCGAACTTTTTTGATTTTGGGAACAGTTTTGCTAATCCGAATATTTTATAAAAAGCAACGGAAGGAATGGGTAATGCTCTTTTGGATTCGGGAAGAAATTCACCGTTTCCATTAATCATCTTCACTCCTATCGCCCCCGCATCCGGTGTTTGATTCATAAATTCGATACATTTCGTAAAAGTATCATCTTCAACTAAAGTATCGGGATTGAGTAAAAGTACAAATTCACCTTTGGCAAGTTTAATAGCCTGATTATTAGCGTAAGCAAATCCTTTATTTTCGTTATTTGCAATAACATTAATCCAGGGAAATTTTTCTTTCAGCATCTCCACCGAATCATCGGAAGAAGCGTTGTCCACCACAATCACTTCCGCTTCAATACCGGCGATAGCCTTTTGCACCGATTGCAAACATTGCATCAGGAAATATTTAACGTTGTAGTTTACAATAATAATACTGAGTTTCATACTGAAAAAAAACTAATCGAAATAGGCTAAATGTGTAATTTTTGATTTTACTTTTTCGTTCAATTTCACATTAATTTTTGCAGATAACGGTAAAAAAACATCTACCCGCGAGCCAAACTTAATGATTCCTATTTCATTTCCCTGCTCAGCAATTTCATTTTCTTTGGCATAACTTACAATTCTGCGCGCCATAATACCGGCAATTTGACGAAACATTATTTCTTCTCCGTTATTATGTTTTTGAACTACGGTGTTATGTTCGTTATCTTTGGATGCTTTGGGCAAACTTGCAATAAAATGTTTTCCAGGGTGATATTTAACATAAATTACTTCTCCATCAATAGGATAATAATTTACATGCACATTTAAAGGCGACATAAAAATGGAAATTTGAATTCTCTTCTCATTAAAGTATTCGGTTTCTACTTCTTCTAAAATTTGTACAATTGTTCCATCGGCGGGAGCAATAATGGCGTTTTCATCTCTATTTATACTTCTATTGGGTATGCGAAAAAAATAGATAACCAATCCCAAGAAAAAAACACAACACAATATTAGTATTGTTTTAAATAAATATGAAATTTGACAAAAATTAAAAATCACCCATATCAACGCAACAGCAATAATAAATGCAATGATTATAGAAACGGTTCCCTCTTTATGGATTCTAAAAAAAGTTATCATTCTTATTCTTCAATAGTGATATAAACATTTGCTACTTCTTGATTATTCATGGAGTTGTATGCGACTGCTGTAATGAGATGCAGACCTACTGGAATTGTTTTGGGTGGAATAGTAAATTGATAAGGTTCTTTGGTGAGAGATTGAATGGCTTCATCATCAACCAATAGTTGTACTTGAATTATTGAACCCTTTGTAGTAGAGGCTTCCACGTTTACTTCAATGGATTGAGATAGGGAAAACATGGAGTTCTCTGCGGGCGAGGTAATTGTGCAAACAATCTTCTCTTTGACACAACTGTTTAAAATAAAAATAAAAAGAAAGAATAATAAAAATAATTTGTTTTTCATAAGATAAATTGCATTATAAAAATAGGACTGCAAATAAACATGAAATTTTTAAAATTACACACAGACAATTAAAAATGTTTTTCTAAAAATTATGGAGGAAAAAAAATAGAAAACTTTTAGAATAGCATACAGACAAGTAGAAGTTAGGGAGGTAAATTTATTCCATAGCGAAAGCAAAATACCCATTTTTCGATTTATGCTCGAATGATCTACACCATTTTATTTGTCCACAGCAAGTCTTATTTTCCATTGAACTAACTTGAATGGTCTCAAAATCAGGATATTGTTCAAATAACAAGTTCGCAATTTGGTTTTGAGTATCTTCCGCTAACCATTCATCAATGATAATCAGGTTATCATTGGTTCTGAAAGAAAAGATACTGTTTTCATATTCAAAAAAATGAGTTCCAGTTTCATTCAGAAATATAAAAAAATCTGTATTCCAATTAATAAAAGAGAAATTTTCTAATTTCTTAATTCTTTTTTGGTAATAATTATCAGGGGTAATAGTTTTTATTTTTTTTAACAGTAAATGGTTTTGTAAAGAAGATAAATTATTGAAATCAAGAGTTTCACTCTTTGTGTCCTTTGTGCCATCTTTGTGCTCATTGTGTTTACAATAAAACGAATGGTTACGGAAAAAATAATCTTCAAACCCTAATTTTTTATAATAGTTTTGCAAAGAATGATTGGCTGCATGCAAAAAGATACCGGCATAATTTTCACTACAGGTTTCTGCATAAATAGTAGTCAATAGTTTTTCCATAATTCCCTGTTTGCGAAAATTGGGATGTGTGGCGCAGGCGTAAAGGTATTTTAAATGTAAACTACCCCGTCTCGCTTCGCTCGACACCCCTTCAAAATTTGAAGGGGAATTATTGTCAATGTAAGATAAAGTAGTGGGTATGGCGAATGCCATGGCTATAATCTCATCATTAATTTCGCAAACATAACAACCATCAATTCCAAAATGAGTAATAAAACTATGAATGTAATCCTCAGAATCCCCAAACACCTCTTTCCAAAGCGATTTAATTTTTGGTATATCTGTTGTTATTGCTTTTTTGTAAAACATGGCGATTAATGGTTAATGATTAATCACCAATCATTGTTCATTATTGGTGTAAAATTTTTGGGTATTTGGATACTCACTTCCGGAACTTCATTAAAAGTTACTTTTTTGATATTCAATTCTAATTCATATTCTTCATAGTTACAAATTAGTGATTTAAATAGAGAAAAATTATCCATAAATTGTTCGCCTTCATAAGCAAGGGTTACCTCTTCGGGAAGATAAACAGGAATCCCATTAAAAAAATTTTGAATAGAGAAAAAATCAAAATTAAAATCAATATCCAATAAATGATTAAAAAATGAATAGTCGCCTTCGTAGAATTGTTTTTGCAACTTGTTAATTAACAGAATACTATCAGGTTTTGCCAGTACTCTTCCAGCCTCTATTCCAGCAACATTCACTTGCACATATAAAAAACTGTCTATCACATTTACCAAATTAAATTGACAACTTCTGGCTTGTTCGCCCGAACTTACCCACGCAATTCCTTTGTAATGGATTGAATGATAATAAGTTGCAGCATAAGTAAAATCAACTGTTTGAGCGCGTAGAGAGAGATTGCAACAAAAACAAATAAAACAACAACCTAATAATTTTAAATATTTTACAAGTAATTTCATAAGAAAAAATGAAAATAGATTAATCTTTTAGTGTAGCAAAAACTTTATACAGCCAACTATCCGGTTTACCTCTCAAATCAGGATTTTTTCTAACCGCCTCTTCCACAGATGCCATTTTCATAAAAAATCCATCGGTCATTTGTTGTGCGGTAGAAGTTAAAATATCTTTATAGAAATAATGATCTGTGATTTTGTAATAGGCTACTTGCAAGCTATCCCAAGTAGTAGTAATTTCCAATGTATTAAACTGTTCAAACAAAACTGAGGTGGTGAGTAAGGATATAAATTCGTTTTGTTTTGTTTCTTTCACATAATCCGTAATCGCATTATTTCCGCCGTGTAAGGTAGCATTTGGTTTTGGAAAAGTAATATTTTTTCTGATGGGATCTAAAAATTGCGATTTTATTTTGTTTCCGCAAAGTTCTGCCGCTCTGTTCATATTCATAATCAGCGTATCAATAGTTTCGCCAAAACCATATTCGGATAATGTATCTACTACTTGTTGGGCGCCGGCGGGAAGTGTTATACGGTAGTTTTTTGAATCATAATAGGAGTATCCATATTCCTCTTTCAGCGTATCTACAATACAGAGCGTATTGAGTGTACTGTCTGAAGCAATTTCTATGCAGTCTCTAAGCGCATTGGTAATTTGTTGGTCGGTAAAAAGTTGTTCTACAAAATCGCCCGATTCATCTCTACACGAAAAGAAAATAACGATTACAGATAGTAATAACAGATAAATACGTTTTTTCATAAAAATGGATTATTAATCTGCAAATAAACATGAATTTTTTTATAATATTGTGTTTTATGATTTTTATATATTTGCGTGGGTTTTTGAAATATTTATTAGAATGATTTAGCCAAAATTAAAACAATGTGGTGAATACGTTTTAAGCAAAAACATTGAATATCAAGTGATTAATTAAGAAAAGCGTCGAAGTCGGAGGCTATTGCTAAAATAATAACACCAATCAAGGTTAAATTACAACAAAGCAAAGTTGCATTTATAGGTTGAATTTAGGTTTCAAATTCTTCCTTAAATTTCGGAATCACAACATTTTGAAATCCTTTTACGGCAATCTTTTCAGCAAATGCCCTCCGTGCATCATCTTCACCATGAATAATAAAAAACTTCTTCACAGTTTCAGGGTTTTGAGCGCTAAGATAGCGCAACATCTCACTATAATCCGCATGGCCTGAATAAGATTGTATATTTTCTAAATGCGCGTTTACTTTATAGTTTACGCCAAAAATAGAAACCGTTTTATCACCGCGCATAATTTTTGCGCCCAATGTGGATGGAGCGCAATAACCTACCGAAAGAATTGTGGTTCGCTGGTTATCAATGTTATTCGCCAAATGATGCTTCACACGCCCCGCTTCCATCATCCCTGATGCTGAAATGATAATACAAGGGCTATTATATGTATTTAATTTTTTTGAATCCTCAATAGTTCTTACATAATGCAAATTTTCAAACCCAAAAGGATCTGGATTGGAGATAATGAACTGCTGCATCTCTTCATTAAAATTTTCTGCATGTAGTCGGAAAATACTAGTGGCAGATACCGCTAACGGACTATCCACAAAAATATCAATTGCCGGTAAATTTCCTGCAATTTTAAGGCGGTGCAACGCATAAACAATCTCCTGTGTTCTTCCAATGGCAAACGAAGGGATAATTAGTTTTCCTCTTCTTTTGGCGCAGGCATCTAAAACAATCAACATCAGTTGTTGCTCTGCATCTTCAATAGATTCATGCAATCTGTTCCCATACGTTGATTCGCACATGATATAATCTGCCTGGGGTAAGTGACAGGGATCAGGCAAAATTCGTTTGTTATATCGTCCTACATCGCCGGTGTAGAGTAAAGTTCTTTTCTCGTTATTTTCCACAAAGGATATATAAATGGATGCTCCGCCAAGAATATGTCCCGAATCGTAAAACTCGAAAGTAAAAGTGGGTGTGAGCGAAAAAGAGAGATTGTAAGGAATACTGATAAAATGTCCCATACACAAAGATGCATCCTGCATGGTATAAATGGGTTCTACCGGCGGTAGTTTTTGTAACGCTCTTTTCTTATTGAATTGTTTTGTATCAGATTCTTGAATTTTTCCAGAGTCGGGAAGCATTATAGCGCACAAATCTCTTGTTGCAGGTGTGCAGAACACTTTACCCTTAAAACCATTTTTATGAAGATAAGGAATTAACCCTGAATGATCTATATGAGCATGAGAGAGAAGAATAAAATCAATTTCAGATGGATTAAAGCCTAAATCGCGGTTCATGGCGTCGGTTTCCATGCCTTTTCCCTGATACATCCCGCAATCAATCAATATTTTCTGATTTTCTTTTGTGGTTAACAAAAATTTACTTCCCGTAACCTCGCCTCCCGAAGCGCCAATAAATTGTAGTTTCATAATTATAAAATAGAATGCCTAAACCAAATAAATGTATATAGTTTTAAAAAATACCAACGTTTAAAAATTAAAAATTAAATAATAAAAAGTTTATTTTTAATTTTCGGTGCTTAGACGATAGGGCTGTTTCAAAAGCCACTAACTACTTTTAAGACAGCCCCATGATCTTGATGTAACAACTCTTTAATATTTGAATCGTTCCGTATAATAAGTGTGTAGCAATTCGTGTGAAAGGTGTCCGTTGGGTTTTCCGAGAAACTCTTCGTACAATGTT
>WRNX01000030.1 GCA_009776395.1 Lentimicrobiaceae bacterium | reverse complement strand
GAAATGAAAGAGTATAAAGATATTGATGTAGCATTTTTGCCTGTCAATCAACCTTATACTATGACCGTTGAGCAAGCCATTAGAGCGGCTAAAACCATTAACCCTAAAATATTATATCCTATTCATTACAGCGATACAGACTTGTCCGGTTTATCAGTACTAAAAGATGATGGTATTGAGGTTCGGATTTTTAAGATGTAAATGATGAAGCTAATCTTTTGAATGATTTATTTGAGATTTGTTAACAAAGTTGGTTTTTCAATTGGGAGTGTAAAAAATTTTCAGATTGATTAATAATCGAAAAATCTACTATTTTTGCCGTATTAATTTTTTAACCGATTTAAATATGGCAAAACAATTATTATTAGGCGATGAGGCTATCGCACAGGCTGCATTAGACGCAGGAATTTCAGGAGTTTACGCATATCCAGGAACCCCTTCAACAGAGATAACCGAATATATTCAAGCATCCAAACAGGCTGAAGAAGGCAATGTACACCGCTGCTGGTCGGCAAACGAAAAAACAGCAATGGAAGCCGCTATTGGGATGTCTTACGCCGGTAAACGTGCTTTAGTATGTATGAAACACGTGGGCTTAAATGTAGCCGCCGACCCGTTTATGAACTCCGCCATCACCGGCGCAAACGGAGGTTTAGTCTATCTTATTGCCGATGACCCCTCCATGCACTCTTCGCAAGATGAACAAGACTCGCGCTTCTTCGCCAAATTTGCTTTCATTCCCGTTTTTGAACCCTCTAACCAACAGGAAGCCTACGATATGACCTACGAAGCATTCGATTTGTCGGAAAAGTATAGCATTCCCGTAATGGTTCGCGTAACTACACGTTTAGCGCATTCCAGAGCCGGAGTAGAACGTAAACCCGTAAAAAAACAGAATAAAATCAGTCTTTGCGAAAACAAAAGGCAATATATTTTACTGCCTGTAAATGCCCGCGTTTTCTACCGAGAACTACTAGCAAAACAACCCAAATTAGAAGCAGAAGCAGTAGCATTGAAATATAATCAATATATTAACGGCGAAGATAAATCGTTGGGAATTATTACTTCAGGAATTGCTTTCAATTATTTAATGGAAAACTATGTAGGAAAGAAATGTCCTTACCCTGTGTTGAAAATTACTCAGTATCCCATTCCCGTAGAATTAGTAGAAAAAATAACCCAGGAGTGTACTACTGTTTTGGTTGCCGAAGAAGGTTATCCGTTGATTGAAGAGCAGTTGCGCGGTTTATTAAATAAAACCAGCGATATAAAAGGACGTTTAGATGGCACACTTCCCCGCGATGGCGAATTAAACCCCAATGTGATGGCTGTAGCACTCGGTTTGCCGGATACATTTGGCACTCCCATCCCCGAAGTTGTAGCGCCCCGTCCCCCAAAACTCTGTTTAGGATGTCCACACATTGATACCTACAAGGCTTTGAATGTAGCAATGGAAGAATATGGACCAGGAAAAGTATTTGCCGATATTGGTTGCTATACTTTGGGCGCGCTTCCACCCTACAACGCCATTTATTCAACGGTAGATATGGGTGCCAGTATCACTATGGCAAAAGGCGCATCAGATGCAGGACTTCGCCCCGCCGTTGGCGTAATAGGAGACTCCACTTTTACACACAGCGGCATCACTTCGCTGTTAGATTGCGTAGTGGAAAATACCCCCGTTACTATTTTGATATTAGATAACCTTACTACTGGAATGACAGGAGGACAAGCCTCGCACGCCACCGGAAGAATAGCACAAATTTGCGAAGGACTCGGTGTAGCAAAAGAACATATCCGTGAAATTGTTCCCCTTCCTAAACAATACGAAACCAACGTGCAAATTATGAAAGAAGAATTGGCTTACAACGGATTATCAGTCATTATTCCCATACGGGAATGTGTACAAACCATGGCAAAAAGACTTAGGAAATAGTGGTTAGTGATTAGTGATTAGTGATTAAAGTAACTCATAATTCTTTTAATATGTTGAATCTCTGTATGATTGCTGCAGTGGGTAAGAATTGGGAGCTTGGAAAAAACAACCAACTACTCTGTCATCTTCCCGCCGATTTAAAACGGTTTAAAACCATAACTTCCGGCTATCCCGTAATAATGGGAGACAAAACTTGGGAATCTCTACCCATTAAGCCACTACCCAATCGAAGAAATATTGTCATTACGTTAAATAAAAATGCGCTTTATAACGATTGTGAAATTATTCACACCATTGATAATGCTCTTGAACTTGTTGAAAATGAAGAAAAAGCGTTTATTATTGGTGGCGCCACAATTTACAAGTTATTTATTGATAAAATTGACACTTTATATTTAACACGTATTGAAGCCAACTTTGACGCAGATGTTTTTTTCCCAAATGTTGATTTTAACAAATGGCAATTGATGGAAGACATAATTTATGAAAAAGATGAAAAGAATAAGTTTACAATGAGATTTCAAGTATTTAAAAATTGGCGACATCCAAAAAATATGTTGTAAATAATGGAAAACTAAAAATGAAAAACTGTATTAATATTTCAGTATCTCTTCATTAAAAAACTCTAATTTTACGCTTGCTTTGGCAAACATCTCTTCGGATTCTGCGCCGGCGTGGTATTTTTTTTCACACACCACACGTTTTATTCCGCAATTAATGATGAGCATGGCGCATACCCTGCATGGCGTCATTCGGCAATACAAGGTACTGCCTTCTAAGGCAATGCCTCGCTTGGCAGCCTGACAGATGGCATTTTGTTCGGCATGAACAGTGCGCACGCAATGCTCACTAATGTTACCATCTTCATGTAACATCTTTTTCATTTGGTGCCCAACTTCATCGCAATGGGGCAATCCGACAGGCGAACCTACATAACCGGATACTAAAATTTGACGCTCTTTTACAATTACACAACCACTGCGACCACGGTTACAGGTGGCGCGTTTGCTTACCGTATTGGCAATTTCCATAAAATATTCATCCCAAGAAGGACGTATGTAATTTTCTTCCATCATATTTATTTATTGTTCATTGTGTATTCCGCAGGCTGAAGCCTACGGTTAATAAATAGATTGTTTATTATTCATTGTTCACTTTATTCTCAGTTTTTGTCCCACCGTAATATGATCGCCTTTAATATTATTCAACGATCGGAGTTGTTGTTCGGTTATATTATATTTAGTACAGATTCTATAAATTGTTTCGCCGCTTTGAACGGTATGAAATACAGGCATGGTTTTGGGAGTATCTAATAATAGTTTTTCTGATGATGAATTGGGATTTATTTCTTCTCGTTTTATAACAGAAATAGATTTTTCAACAGGAATAAAAATAAAATCGGTCGGTGTAAGTATCAATAAGTTATTATGTAGTTTTCTTTCTTGAAAATTAATTACTTTTTCAGGATTAAAAAACTCATTCAAAAATCTTATTTCAAAATGGGTATTTTTATTTTTGTTAGAATTTGTATTGCTAACATAGCCAATTACTTCGCCTGCTTTTACTTTTTGGTTTGTGGTTGCATTTACTTCATCAAGTTGGGCGTAAAGTGTTTCCAAACCGTTGTAATGTCTTACAACCACCGTATTACCATATTCTTCATATTTTTTAACAATTCTTACTACTCCGTCAAAACACGCTACCACAGGTTCTTTTTTTGATACGGAA
The DNA here is from genome assembly GCA_009776395.1 of Lentimicrobiaceae bacterium. Taxonomy (GTDB): domain Bacteria; phylum Bacteroidota; class Bacteroidia; order Bacteroidales; family WCHB1-69; genus WRNX01. The sequence continues at coordinate 8,777 of WRNX01000030.1, read as the reverse complement.
AAATCAATCCCCGTATGTTGTCTGTTTTTATTTTTCACATAGCCGGTAGATACTACTTCTGAAACAGGGAAAGCAAAAGAGTTATTTCCTTCTTGAATGAGTATTATTTTTAATTGATTATCGAAAAATGGAATTTCAATTTTTTCACTTCTAATAAATAAAGTATCCCAGAGGTTGTTATAAAGAGAAAATGCGGGGATTTGTCTTTCATTATCAATTTTATTAACTTGCTCAGGATTAAAATGCGTGTATGAATCACAAATTTCAACAGGTTTTTCCATAATTCTGTTTTGTGCTTGCTCATCTATATCAACAAAAACTTGTTGGGCAAAAGAAAAAAGAGGCAGAATGCAGAAAATAATACCTATAACCTTATTTTTATAAAGTAACCTTAGTAGCAAAAAACAAAAATTATTCATTGTTCAATGTTCATTATTCATTAATTTTTCTGTCTTCAATTTTCAAAAACGATGATAAGATTAACACAGGAACTCCTACTATCAAAATCATAAGTGTTTGTGCTGTCCATCCAATCCATCCTGCTGCTAATCCTTGTGCATAGTTAACTCCGTAAAGTACTAATATTCCGGCAACAAAAAGCGGATAAGCGCCTAATCCTCCCTGTGCTATCATAAATCCGATAGATCCTACAACCAAAACAATAAATGCCGGCATTGGTCCTAAATGTTGTAAGAAATGGAAAGCAAACATACAAGAAAATGTTCCCAGAAAATAAAACACCCAGATTGCAACAGTGTAAATTACAAATAACCAGGGATGTTTTAAATCTTTGATAGAGATGAGTCCCTGCCATAATCCTTCAACCATTCTCTTAATAAATTCTGAAATTTTCTTAAACTGTCTTTTACTTCTATTTTTGAAGATGAAAAAAAATAAAATTACTCCAATAATTATCCCTAATGTTACATATTTCATTGACCACAGAAACAACCATTTATCATTTACCCACTCAACAAATTGTTGACTGATTTCTAATTCGGATATTAATCCTCTATTAAAAAAAACAATAAGTATAAAGAGCAGCAAAAAAATCAGGAAGTCAAAAGCTCGTTCTACGACAACAGTTCCTATTGATTTTTGGAAAGGTATTTTATCGTAACGTTGTAAGAATGTGCAACGTAATACTTCTCCCAATCGTGGAATGGCTAAATTTGCTAAATAGCAAGTCATTACAGAATAAAACGCGGTAATTTTTCTCACACTATATCCCAATGGGTCAATCAATAAAATATTTCTAAGTGCGCGGAAATAGTGGGCAACAATTCCACAAACCATAGAGATTGAAATAAACAGTAAACTATTAAAATTGAGTATTCCCGAAGCGCTATTTTTTATGATTTCTATATCTTTCTGTGTTAAGTCTTTTACAGATAACCATATAAAAAAAATCCCAAGACCGAGAAAGATAAAAAGTTGAATTAATTTTTTTGCCATAATATTTTTTATTCTACGGATACAGATTTTGCTAAATTTCTGGGTTTATCGACATCACAGCCACGCAATAGAGCAACGTGATAAGCAAGTAATTGCAAAGGGATTGATGCCACCAACGGCGATAACAATTCTTCGGTTTTGGGTATTTCGATACAGAAATCGGACATATTTTTCACTGTTTCATCCCCTTCGGAAACAATAGAGATTATTTTTCCCCGTCTGGATTTCACTTCTTGAATATTACTCACTACTTTTTCGTAAGATTTCTGTTCTGTGGCAACCACTACCACGGGCATCTCTTCATCAATGAGGGCTATAGGTCCATGTTTCATTTCAGCTGCAGGATACCCTTCGGCATGAATGTAAGATATTTCTTTAAGTTTTAACGCGCCTTCTAATGCTACGGGAAAATTTACGCCGCGCCCTAAATAGATAGCATTATTTTTATCTACAAAATATTGCGCAATTTTTTTAATTTCTTCATTTTTTTTCAGAATTGTTTTAATTTTTCCCGGAATTGTTTCCAAACTATTTACTAATTGGTAATAGTATGAGAGGGGTATTTTTCCTTTTTTTCTTGCCAAACTTAATGCCATGAGTGTAAGTACGGTAACTTGTGCGGTAAACGCTTTGGTAGAAGCCACGCCAATTTCAGTACCTGCGTGAGTATAAGAGCCTGCATGTGTATTTCTCGCTATACTTGAACCAACTACATTGCAGATTCCGATTACAGTAGCGCCTTTACTTTTTGCTAATTCGATAGCGGCGAGCGTATCAGCGGTTTCGCCGGATTGGGATATTACAATTAGCACATCATCTTCATTAATAACGGGATTTCTGTATCTAAATTCGGAGGCATATTCTACTTCGACGGGTACGCGGATTAAATTTTCAAAGATATATTCTGCCACCAGACCAGCATGCCACGAAGTTCCACAGGCGGCAATAATAAAGCGTTTTGCCTGAAGCATTTTACTTTCATATTCAATAATTCCGCCCAAAGAAACCACATCTTTTTTAGTATTTAATCTTCCCCTCATGCTGTCCACAATCGCTTTGGGTTGTTCAAAAATCTCTTTGAGCATATAATGTTCAAAACCATCTTTTTCAATTTCATCTAATTTCAACTCCAATTTTTGTATAAAGGGTCTTTGTCTTTCATTACGAATATTGGTAATCTCTAACTTTTTATCCGAATGAATTACTGCAACTTCTTCATCTTTTAGGTAGACTACTTTTTTTGTATATTCAACAATCGGTGCTCCGTCTGAACCTACAAAAAATTCATTATGTCCTATTCCAATTAAGAGTGGACTTCCTTTTTTAGCCACAATGATCTGTTTTGGATATTCGGTAGATAAAATGGCTAATGCATACGTACCAACAGTTACCGATAACGCCATTCGTACGGCTTCCACCAAACCCACATTTTCTGTTTTTTTAATATCTTGAATGAGATGTACTAAAACTTCCGTATCAGTACAACTTTTAAAAATATAACCTCTTTCAATGAGTTCATTTTTTAAACTCAAAAAATTTTCGATAATGCCATTGTGGATTAAAGCTAATGAACCATCTTCGGAAAGGTGAGGATGGGCGTTTTCGTCATTAGGTTCGCCATGCGTTGCCCATCTGGTATGAGCTATGCCTGTAAATGCTTCAACATTTTTTTTTGTACAATAATTTTCTAGATCTACCACTTTTCCCTGCTTTTTGAAAAGTTGAATATTTTCATCTGAAATCAATGCTATTCCGGCACTATCATAACCTCTGTATTCCAATCTTTTTAACCCTTTAATCAAAACAGGGTAGGCTTGTTTGGTTCCTGTATAGGCTACGATTCCACACATAATTTATATTACGTTACTAAAATTAATATTCTGTATAATAAATTTCCAATCTCAACCTTGATGATGAATTATTAGTTGGATTAGTTCCGTTCAGTAACAATCTATTGGCGTCCGCTGCAGCCCTGTCTGTTACCAAATAGAGGTAAGGTTGGTACTCATCTCTCAGTAAAATGCTTTGAATATATCTTGTAATTCTAAATCTGTATTCTTTATTCGTTTCATCATAGTTGCCACCCCAAAAAGAGGTGTTATAATCTGGGATGGCAGTGATTTCTCCTTTTTTATCAATCCCCTGAATGTTTAATCTGTTGGGGGGAGGAAACAAGTTAAGATCTTCTCCGATATTAGTGATGACTAACTCTGCTTTATTGATGACTACGTTTTTATCTTTAAATTCTTTAATGTTAGGAAAACTTATTTTAGTTTTCACTCCACCCATGGATTGCAAATAAAGAATATCTTTTCCTAAAGTTGTGTCTTTTTGAAGTACTTGATTCACAAATTCTGCACTTCCCTGTTTGTATTCATGTTGATATGTACTAATTCTTACAGTTTCTGTGCTTCTAACAGGAAATGATAATTGTCTTTTAATAGTATCGTTTTTATAATAGAGTTGGATGCCGGAAATTTCGCTTGTTAAATTAAAGTTAACGAGTGAGCCATTGTTTGCCAAAGGTATTGCGCAAATATACAATCCTTTAAAAAAACTTTTAAAAGACTCATTAGAAGCCATTTGTGATACGTTTCGCAGAAAAAGATTACCTAATTCATCGCTTAATTTGATTCGTGCATGTGCTACTACAAATGTATCCAACATTACATTTGATGTTGGTTTTGGGAACAGAATAAAATCAGATTTGTACGTAAGGTTCTCATCAGAATGGGCAAATACATTATTTTGATAATAGGGTTTTGTAGAAGAAATATCTTCAGTTATTCTATAAACTTTAATGGAAAAGGGATTCAAGGTATCACCAAAAAAGCCACCTGAATATCTTAGAGTTAAAACGATAGAATCGAGTTGTGGAAATTCACCTAAACTGACGCTACTACCTTGTGGAATAAATTGGGTATATATTCCAGCAGTAGTTGTACCGAAAACAGGGTCTTTAATAAATCCTAAATAATTAGAAATTAGATTTTTTGTGTTCAATGTGTCTTCTAAAATAGAGTAAGCATTTATTGAAATACTATCAGTAAAAATAGCATTAATGAGGTCGTCTCTATCTTTTAAATTAAGTCCTATTGAACTAATATCTTTTTGACAACTTTGAAAGCCTGCAAACGTAGCTACTATCAAAAATAGTGACAGATAAAAAAATGAACGTAAATTAAAATTCACGGGGTGAAATTTCCAAAAGTTCTTCATAAAAATGGTTATATTCATCAACATATTCTAAATATTCTTCTGTTTCGGGATGAGGTATTGTTGGGTATTCATATTTTTTCATATATCTTTTTAAAGAGGGGGTAATATTCGGATGTCCAATTACAGTTGCGTCAGAAAAATCAATAGCGGTTTTAAGAATGGTATCGTAACCTGCGGCACCTTTAAAATGAGTTAACGATTCTCTTGGAATTCCTGTAATTTTAAGTTTTTTTAAAAAATTCGAAGAGAATTTTTCAGGAAAATAATCATTATAAATAGAGGTTACAATTCTAACATCTTGGAAAAGGGGGTTGTCTTTGTAAACTGTACGAACAAAAATGGGAATCAAAGAACTAAGCCAACCGTGACAATGAATAATATCGGGATTCCATCCCAATTTACGAACGGTCTCAATAACTCCTTTTGCGAAGAAAAGAAGTCGCGAGTCGTTATCTTCAAAAAATTTATTTTCTTCATCAGTAAAAAGCGCTTTTCTTCTAAAAAAATCTTCGCTATCAATAAAATACACCTGCATCCGAACCGCTTGTAAAGAAGCCACTTTAATAATGAGCGGATAGTCATTATCTTCAATAATAATATTTTGACCGGAAAGCCTAATCACTTCATGCAGCATGTTTTTACGTTCATTGATCAATCCATACTTGGGCATAAAAGTTCTAATTTCATTTTCTCTTTCTTGAATTCCTTGGGGCAAGAATCTACAAACAGATGAAATGTAGCTCTCTTGCAAATACGGAAAAATAGCGGGTGTAACGTATAAAATCCTTTTCTTTGACATATTTTCTAATTCAGGTTGCAAAAATATATAAAAAAAATAGAACAAAAAGAAAATTTATAAAAAAAAAATTTTTTACGTTTGAAAAAAAAAAAAAATTGTATTTTTGCCGCACACTTAAATAAAATAAAATTCTTATGAAACCAGTAACATGCTTCGCGTTTATTCAAAACGCAACCCTTGAAAAAAAGGTAATTGACTGTTTGTCAAAATTCAAATCTATCCAGTTTTTTGGATTTGTTAACCAACGTGTAGATTTTTTAGAGCGAATGAATCTCATTCGTCCGGAAATCTTAATTCTTGATCTTTCTCATTCAAAAAATGAAGAGTTCGAAATTTTAGAATTGATCCATAAGCCCCCTATTATTTTGGGTATCATTTCCTCAAAAGATAACCCACATCTGTGGCTTGATAAAGGATTATTCGATGTGATCCCTATCCAATTTACCAGCGAAATGCTGATTCGTAAAGTCTATAAAATTATTCGTATCATTTCAGATATAAATAACGTTTATCAATTTGAACCATTAGCAGCAGAAAATCCAATTAATTATAAACCCTCTAAATCTGCAACAAGTAAAGAAAATGATTCTTTTTTTATTCGCTATCAAAAAGTTACCACAAAAATAAAAACGAATATTATTACTGTAATTACTAAAGAAAGTAAATTGATTGCCATAGAAACCGTTACCAATCAACTCTATTTTCACGAATCCACTATTAAAGAAACCGCTACCAAACTTCCTGCCGAATATCTTGTTCGCATAAATAATGCTACTATTATCAATCTTAATTTTGTGGATAAAATTCAAAAAAATCTTGTATATATAGGAGAACGTGTGTTCACTGTATCAAGATCCTACTACTACCAGTTCAGGAATGCGATGGAAACAATGCAGAAAAACAAGTGATTAATGATTAATGATAATGCGAATTACTGTAAATTAATGCTTTCTAAAATTAAATTTGCATAAAATTCGGATAATTGGATATTGTTGTATGCCAGTTGTTTAGGGATGATGCTCATGGCGGTCTGCCCTGGAATGGTATTGATTTCTAAAAATACAGGTTCGTTTTCTGTGTTGAGAATATAATCTATACGCACCACTCCCTTACATCCTAATTTTTTGTAGATTATTTCGGAGTATTGTTTCACTTTATCTTCCACATTTTGCTCAATTTCAGCAGGCGTAAATAATTCAAGAAAACCGGGAGTATATTTTGCCTCAAAATCATAAAACTCTTTCTTGCTTTTTATTTCGGTAACAGCAAGCGCTTTCACTTTTCCTTGCCAAGTGGTTACGCCGCAGGTTAGTTCACGCCCCGAAATAAACCGCTCAACCATTAATTGGTTATCTTCCTTAAATGCCAAAGAAATAGCAGTTATGAGTTCTTCAAGATGATGCGCTTTGGTAACTCCCACACTTGAGCCTGAATTGCATGGTTTTACAAAGCAAGGAAATCCACAATGATTAATAACATCTTCATACAAAATAGTATCACTTTTGTAAAAATGCAGCGCGGGCGAAATAGAGATTCCGCACTCTTTTACTGCAATATTGCAAAAATATTTATTAAAAGTGAGCGCTGAGCAAAAACTGTCGCAACCTGTATAGTGAATTTGCAGCATCTCAAAATATGCCTGTAATTTTCCGTTTTCACCAGGATCACCATGAATTGCAATAAATGCTACATCAAAAATAATCCGTTTTTCATGTATGGTTAATGAAAAATCATCCTTATTTACATAAAAACATTCTTCAAATTCGTTTGTAAATACCCATTGATTACCTTTTACAACGATAAGGTATATTTCAAATTGATGAATATCCAATTGGGTTTTGATATTTGCAGCAGATTTTAATGAAATTTCATATTCCCCTGAATTTCCACCTGCAAGGAGGGCAACTTTGATCATTTTGGTATATATTTGTATGCGCAAAAATATATGAATTCTTAAATATTCAAGCGTATGTCATAAAAATCAAGGCCGAGATGCTTTAGCGGCTTACTATACGGTGTTCTAAGCACAAATGTTACCTTTCCCCTATAAATTTTTGAAAAACATTTTTATTGGCCTGCGTGTAATTTAGAAAATTTTATGTTAATTTGTAAAATTGAAAATATTATGGGTAGAATTTTAGAATACATTCAAAAACAAGGAAACAAGAAAAAATACTTTCTTTGATTGAAAATACGCCAACAATTACAGTTAGTGAAATGGCAGAAATGATCGGTATTTCGGAAAGGGCGATTGAAAAAAATTTGGCGAAATTTAGGGAGTTGACTGTTTTAACTCGCATTGGCTCTGATAAAACAGGTAGTTGGAAAATCAATGAACAGAAAAAAGAGTAAACAAAACGACAGATAACGGGCATGTCTGTTGCGCAACAACAATGTCGTTACCCGTATCCAATTATTGATCCTGAGTTTCTTCAATAATTTCTTCATTTGGCGTTTCCATAACCTCTTCATCATCATCTTCTCGCGGTACTTGTGTAACCGCGGCAATCGCATCTTCATCATTCAGGTTAATGAGGCGAACGCCTTGCGTGGCACGTCCCATTACACGCAGTTTATCCACATGCATCCGAATGGCAATCCCCGATTTATTGATAATCATCAAGTCATCATTATCCGTAACATTTTTGATGGCAATTAATCCGCCGGTTTTTTCGGTAATATTGATGGTACGCACGCCCTTTCCGCCACGGTTGGTAATTCTGTATTCATCAATGGAAGAACGTTTTCCGTAACCGTTTTCCGAAACTACCAAAATATCATATTGGGGACTGTCCACACTAATCATACCCACTACAATATCTTTTTCGTTTGCCAATGTAATACCTTTCACTCCGGATGCGTTTCTTCCCATGGGGCGCACGGTTTTTTCGTTAAAACGCACCGCTTTCCCCGAATGCAATGCCATCATTATTTCGCTGGTACCGTTGGTTAATCTTGCAATCAATAAATGGTCATCTTCACGAATAGTAATGGCGTTGATTCCGTTTATTCTGGGGCGGGAGTAGGCTTCTAACGAGGTTTTTTTAATCACCCCTTTTTCTGTACAAAGAATGATAAAGTTATTGTTAATATATTCTTCATCAGAAAGATTATCAACATTGATGATTGCCTTCACTTTGTCGTCAGATTCAATGTTCAACAGGTTTTGAATGGCGCGTCCTTTTGAGGTTTTATTACCTTCAGGCACTTCAAACACACGCAACCAAAAACATTTTCCTTTTTCAGTAAAAAACAACAAATAGTTGTGATTGGTAGCGATATACAAATCTTCCACAAAATCTTC
>WRNX01000029.1 GCA_009776395.1 Lentimicrobiaceae bacterium | reverse complement strand
TACGGTAATCGTGAAAAGATTGGCGCCCACCGTTAGCGAATGCGTACCTATTCCGTTGCCACTTATGGTTGCATTCGGATCGGAGGTGGTTGCCGAAATGGAAATTTCTGTAACCGTAAATGCCACATCAACGGTATAATTATAAGTATTACTGTTAAACACAGGGGTTAGTGTGCCGGGTGATACGGTGAGGCTCATTAAGGTGGCATCTGTACTGGGGGCGGCGCGGTTTACAGTTACCACATAATTCTGTGTGGTAACGCCATCTTGCGCCGTTACGGTAATCGTGAAAAGATTGGCGCCCACCGTTAACGAATGCGTACCTATTCCGTTGCCACTTATGGTTGCATTCGGATCGGAGGTGGTTGCCGAAATGGAAATTTCTGTAACTGTATATGCCAAATCTACCGTATAATTATAAGTATTACTGTTAAAAGCAGGGGTTAGTGTTCCGGGCGAAACGGTGAGGCTCATTAAGGTGGCATCTGTACTGGGGGCGGCACGGTTTACCGTTATCGTATAATTCTGCGTAGTAACACCATCTTGCGCCGTTACGGTAATAGTGAAAAGATTGGCGCCCACCGTTAGCGAATGCGTACCTACCCCGTTGCCACTTATGGTTGCATTCGGATCGGTTGTGGTTGCCGAAATGGTAATGGAAGTTACGGTATATGCCAAATCTACTGTATAATTATAGGTATTACTGTTAAATGCAGGGGTTAGTGTGCCGGGCGAAACAGTGATGTTGGATAAGGTGGCAACACTGTTTGCCAATCTATTTACGGTTACCACATAATTCTGTGTGGTAACGCCATCCTGTGCTGTTACGGTGATCGTGAAAACATTGGCGCCAAGCACTAACGTGTGTGTACCCACCCCATTGCCGCTTATGGTTGCATTCGGGTCGGAGGTGGTTGCCGAAATGGTAATGGAAGTTATCGAGTTGGATACATTTACGGTATAATTATAAGTATTACTGTTAAATACAGGGGTTAATGCGCCTTGTGATACCGTAATATTTGACAGAGTTGCATCGTTACTGGGGGCTGCACGATTTACTGTTACTATGTAATTCTGTGTGGTAACACCATTCTCTGCGGTTACAGTGATGGTAAAAGCATTGGCGCCCACAACAATGGGCTTCAGCCCATTGCCCGTTACCGTTGCTTGGGGGTCATTTGCAGTTCCCGTAATGGTAATAGAAGTTACGGTATATGCCACATTTACGGTATAATTATAAATATTGCTGTTAAATGACGGCGTTAGTGTGCCGGGTGATACGGTTAGGTTTGTCAGGGTTGCATCGTTACCGGGGACTGCACGGTTTACCGTTACTGTGTATATCCTTGTACTTACGCCATCCACAGCCGTTACGGTAATAGTAAAAACATTTTCGCCAACGACAATGGGCTTCAGCCCATTGCCCGTTACCGTTGCTTGGGGGTCATTTGCAGTTCCCGTAATGGTAACCTGAGATACGCTATTGGACACATTAACCGTATAGTTCTGTGTTTCAATGTCAAAAGCAGGTGTTAGTACGCCCGGTGTTACGGTGAGATTTGATAAATAGTTATCTGTTTCAACGATATCAATCCTACCATACATGGCTGCAACTTGAGGGTAAGACGGAATAGCGTCGTTGGTGAGCCATAGTAGGTAGGAAACGTATGGTGGAGAAAGATGTTGATTAAATTTAATTTTACCATTGGTTATAGTATAATTTGCCGCTGGGGCATCGGTCCAATACCACCCTCCAAAGGATTGCGGATAACCCATTTCTACCTTAAAAGTGGTGGTTCCGCCACAAACAGATATCTGATCCGAATAATCAAGTTCTTTTCCAATTGTTACTATTTGTTTCAACATAAATTGATAGCCTAACATATTGTCAATTCCCGGAGGATTATTTGTTCTTTGGGATAATACACACAAATCTGTCAGCTTCATGTAATTTTGGCTACATTGTATATACGACAAAGTGGTTGCAGGATGTAAGATTAAGTGATCTAAACCTGTAATAAGGTTTTCGTTACAACGTAAATCTACCAAACCCGGAGCCGCACTTAAGTCTAAGTGTGTTAATTGATTTGACTGTATCTGTATGGCGCCTAAACTACTGCAATCGCTGAGATTAATGGAAGCTATATTGGTATTGTAACAGTACAATATTTGCATATTACCACAACCGGTTACATCAATGCTGTTGAGTTCATTGTTCATCCATACATTTAAAAACAATAAGTTACTTAATCCATTAACATTTACGCTGTTCAAACGATTATTATAACAGTGAATCTGGCGGATGGCGCTCCATTTTCGGGCATCTAAATTTCCTGCAAGGCTTTTGCCTTCCCAAGCATTTCCTGGAATATTAGTGCTGGTTGACCATCCAATATAATCTATTCTTTTGGGGGCCTGCGTGTTCCATGTAATGTTTATCACTTTACTTACCCACGCTTCTTCAATGTGCCAATTTAACGTATCGCTAATTTCCAATCCTAATCTTTCGCCGTTTATCTTTCCTTCCACGAAAGAGGGTTGTCTTAAAAACATACGCAATCCTTCCTTATCATCATCATGATAAATTGGTGGGTCTAATGTGTTTTTGATAACCAGGGATAACGCTTTTGTGCCGCTGCCTTCACTATTGGTTGCTTTCACTGTAAAGTTGAATGTTCCCGTCGCAGATGGTATGCCTGAAATGACACCGTTTGAAGATAGTTCCAACCCTGTGGGCAAATTGCCATTATCTAACGACCAAGTTATGGGAGTTGAACCGGTAGCATAAAGATAATAGGTATAAGGTATTCCGATACCTCCGTCATGAAGAGTTGTAGTAATGATGACGGGAGAAAGCAATGCCAAATGTTCCGGTAAATCAACGGTGTGTCCGAATAATCCGGGCAGTTTTCCGTTTTCAACTGTCCAAACCGGAGGGTTGAAGCGTCCGCCCAGAGTGCCGTCTGTTCTAATTTCCGTTATGGTCATATCTAAACCGTTTATGGTATTTCCACCCACTGGTTCCCAGTAGTTGTGCCCATTCATGTAGTCGTATGCAGCATTATTAGAAACAGTGCCGGTTAAGTATGTTGCTATTCTCCCCATACTTCCATTATTAATAGTTAAATAATTATTAAGTGCCACACAATTTGATAATTCTCCATGATTTGACAGTGTTGCATATGACACTATCCCTGCAATTCTACCTTGATAACTATTAGCTACAGTGGTTAGGTCTCCTGTTGCATAACAATTAGTCAAAAAAGAATCATCTAATGATCCTACCACACCTGATGACGAACTGCTCCATCCCTCACTCGTAACATTTACCATAGTGTAGCAATTAGAGATGTAGGTGTTAGTACTGCTTCCCACCAATCCACTGACTCTGGGAGAACCGTATGACCCCGATAAGGGAAATTGTTTTCCAATAACAGTTCCTGTTGTGTAGCAGCAAGATATATCGCCATAACGTATTGATCCTACTAAAGCACCAATATTTACACCATCAGATTGAGTACTGGAAATATTTACCCCTTCCACACCTAAATTTTGGATATGAGTACTATTAAAAGTATTTGCACCGGAAAACACATATCCAAATAATCCTACGACAGAAGAAGTTGTATTTAGATTTATATACAGTCCTGTAATTATATGACCATCTCCGTTAAAATCTCCTTTAAACGGATTGGTACTGTTTCCAATAGGTGTCCAGCCCGAACCGGATTGATAGCCCGAAAGATCAAGGTTGTTTTCAAGTTTGTAATAACTTGCGTTATACGTTGCATTCCCTTCGTTCACATACGTTGCCAACTGTGCAAGTTGTGCTGCGGTAGTGATGAGGTAAGGAGCGCTTGCTGTGCCGTTTCCACCCGAAAATTGCGCCTGCGCAATGAATGGAAAAATAAAAAACGTAATAAGTGTAATGATGTTTCTCATTTTGATACTTTTTTAGTGATAATATTTAAAATTTCGTCTGCAAACATACTTTCATTTTTATTACACTTATCATTTTCTGCACGAACGGTCGTATTTTGTGCATGAACGGTAAAAATAATAGAGAATTTAAAATTGAAAATTGAAAATTGGGAGAAAGGATTTGTATCTTATATTTTTTTTTTACCAAAAAGATAGCCAGACGAGTTTTGCAAGCAATTACGTAGAAAGGCGTATTCGCGAGAATACATTTCAATATGTTAATTGATTGGAAAGAGATAGCCAAAGAGATAGCCCAAAAGAAAGCGTTTGACCGTTTATAGGAAAAGAAGGTAAAGATGATTTTATTACTGCAAATCTAAAACCTCACCAATCCATAGTTTTGAAATATAAGTTTAAAAGCAAAGCTGTCTTGTTACACATTCAACATCACCGGCATAATCAACATCAACAAGTCTTCATCCGGTGCATCCTGTTCGGTAGGAATAAGCAATGCGGCTCTGTTGGGCATTGACATTTTGAGCGCTATTTCATTTGAATCCAAATTTTCTAACATCTCACGCAAAAACTTGGAATTGAAACCAATATCCATAGTTTCACCGGTATAAGATCCTTTGATATCTTCTTCGGCTTTATTAGAAAAATCTAAATCCTCAGCAGTAATCACCGTTTTTTCATCAGAGAGTGAAATTCTTACTTGATAGGTAGATTGATTGGAATAGATTCCCACACGACATATTGATTTATGAAAATCTTTTCTATTTACCTCAAAAATGTTAGGATTATCTACCGGAATAACAGCCTGATATGCAGGGAATTTTCCTTCTTTTAAAGAAGAAAACAACACAATATTTCCAAATGAAAAGCGAATATGGTGGGTATTGGTAGTATATTCTACTTTTACTTTTTCATTTACTCCTGTTAATATAGATTTGAGTTGAGTAATTGGTTTTTTTGGTAAAATGAACGAAATATTATCCTCAACTTTAACAGACATATTTTTATAACGAACTAATTTGTGGGCATCTGTAGCCACAAAAGTAATATCTTCATTAGACAACTCGCATAACACCCCCATCATATTAGGACGAAGTTCATCGTTTCCGGTAGCAAATAAAGTTTTACTTATGGCGCGTTGCAAAATTGAAGATTCAATATCAAACGACAGCGGTTCTTCCATAGTTTTCATTGCCGGATATTCTTCACCGGGGAAGCATGAGGAATCGTATTCGCCATTCACTGCTGAAAATTTAAGAATATAATTTTCCATATCAATATCAAAAACGACAGGTGTATCATCCATTAACTTTAAGGTTTCCAAAATGGTTTTTGATGGAATGGCAACCGCGCCTTCCCCTTCCACATTGGTAAGTTGAACAGTTGCAGTCATAGTGGCGTCTAAATCGGAAGCCATAAGGGTTAACATATCTCCTTCAACGGTGAAAAGGAAGTTGTCTAAGATAGGTAAGGTGCTACTGGAGCCCAAAACGCCGCTGATAGCACTTAAATTTTTATACAAAACATCACGAGATACAATAAATTTCATATTTTTTGGGATTAATTGTTAGGGTGGCAAAAATAAAAAAAATAATGTTTCTTTGCACAAAAAAATAAATTAATTTAAAAAGATATGGATAAAGATCAAATACGTGAAGTAATTGCCAAAAGAGTGGCAAAAGAACTTAAAAACGGAGATGTCGTAAATTTAGGAATTGGACTTCCTACATTGGTTCCCAACTATTTACCGAAAAATATTGAATTAGTATTGCAATCAGAGAATGGCTTGCTTGGCGTGGGTCCTACTCCTGAGGCTGGTAAAGAAGAAGCGCACTTAGTAAATGCCGGTGGCGGTTATATTTCAGCGCAACCTGGCGCTTCCTCCTTTTCTTCGGCACAATCGTTTGCTATTATTCGCGGCGGACACGTGGACGCCACTATTCTCGGTGCTATGCAAGTGGACGAAAACGGCGACTTAGCCAACTGGATGATTCCGGGAAAACTTACACCCGGTATGGGCGGCGCAATGGATCTCTTGGTTGGTGCTAAACATGTAATTGTAGCCATGGAACACACCGCAAAAGGTGCACATAAAATTTTAAAAAAATGTACTTTACCGCTCACTGCAAAAGGACAGGTAAACCTCATTGTTACTGAAATGGGCGTAATGGAGATTACTCCACAAGGAATTGTTCTCAAAGAGATTCATCCGGATTTTTCGATAGAAGAGGTGCAGGCTGCCACCGAACCCAAACTAATTATTTCACAACAATTGAAAAATATACCGATATAACCCGAAATTTCGTACATTAGCCCTTAATGCTTGTACAGAATCCCGAAAATAGAAAAAAACTTAACCAAAAAATATCAAAAAAAAAAATAATCAAAGAAAAAATATATTTTTGCGCCCCTAAAAAATATAATAATAATTTTTAAAAGAAAGAGGTATTTTTATGATTGTTGTAAGTGTTAAAGAAGGCGAAACTATTGACAGAGCCTTGAAAAAATTGAAAAAAAAATTTGAAAAAACTGGCGTAGTCCGTGAACTGCGTGTGCGCCAAAAATTCACAAAACCTTCTGTCATTAGAAGAGATCAAAAATTGAAAGCCATTTATGTTCAAAAAATGCTTTCAAAAGCCGCCGAAGAATAACAAAAGCGACATGAAAAAAAAGAGGTTCTTTCGAGCCTCTTTTTTTATTCCTTATTAAAACCATTTATCTACTATTTTAAGTACCTCATCTTCATTTGGATTCATTTTAAAGATATGATTTGGTTGCAAAAAATATAAATGATGTGAATTTCTAAATAATTTTTCACCGCCTCCGGTAATATTAAGCATGATAATTTTCGATTTGTCAACATGATTGTTCTTAATAGCTTGCAGCAGGCTTGCAGTGGCAACCGCAGCAGCAGGGTGAATATCAATTCTTTCAAGTTTTTCAAAGAGATCGGCGGCATATCTTAAATCATCGTTGCTAATAGCCATAAATTCACCATGAGTATCCGTCATCGCATCGAACAAACCACCGACAATTCCGTAGGGCGGTTTTCGGTTGGACAATACTTTGGCGTCAATCTCTTCCACCTGTTTTCTTGCTTCATTCTCGTCAAAAGGTAATAATTCTCTTGATTTTGCATTCCAAGCATTTACCATAGGAATGAAGGGAAGATTTTGCGAAAGTATAAGTTTGGTTTTTTTATTTGAAAATCTGCCGTCATCTATCAATCTTAAATTAGCCTCCCATGCTGCAATAGCACCCGTTCCACTTCCAACTGCCTGAAAATAATAATCTGGAATTTCACCTGTAAAAGTAGTTGCAGATAATATTGTAGTTCCCATTCCGTCTCTTCGGGCAACATTTTTTGCACCTCCCTCAGGGTAATACTTTTTAGATTTCACTACGATATTACTCAAATGGATGGCATCGAAATAGTCGCAACCACTTTGAGCGCAAATCAATTTTACACAATCATTTAAAGGTTTATCAAACCAAAGTGCATCTAAATTATCTTCGGGAACACAAAGTAAAAGCGGTATTTTATTTTCGGAGCATACTTTTGCAAATGCCCGCGCTGTATTTCCTGCCGATGCCACCACAAGAACTTCTTTTTTGTTAGGAGAAATGCGTCCGCAAACCGAGTATGCTTCAGTTTCTTTGAATGAGCAAGTGGACATATTTGCGCCAATATCAGGAAAATAGCCACTAAAACAAATATACAGATGTTCCAATTTCAAAAATTTTGCCAACTCTTTACTTTTGTAGGTTACCGGCGCGCACGAACCTTGCAGAAAACGCGATACAGGTAGCCAGTCTGCAAATTTATACAACCCATAAGTATCATCTCTAAGAAAAATCTGTTTTTTTTCGTAGATGGCTCTAATCAATGATGGTTTTTTGCCCATCGGGTCATCCAAATACCAACCGGCATCTTGAAACACACGTCCCGTAGCAACATTCAACAATTTATATGAAGTAGGAGTTGTCATCATATTAATAAATATACCCCCATTTTTCTATTTCAAAACTGTCTAAATTAGCAGGCAATGTTTCCAACCATCCAAATTGATACATGGAAAAAATGCCCAGCAATTCTTCGGTATCGCCGTTCACAAGCGAAACCAATACGGGTATCGCTTTACGAATAGAATAACCTGTGTTTGCTTTGTATTTTGGATTAGATTCCATTGTTTCTTTAAAACCAACTTGCAGGTTTTTGGAAAGTTGCGGCTCACATTTCAGATAATAATTATAGGCGCTGGTTTTACACATTGAAGTGCTAAAACCTGCTGTTGGCGTAACAGAACAAAGTGGAAATAAAAAAGATTCAGCATCGGGGAAAATTACAAAAGTTTCGTGAATATCTTCTACAATTGTGATTCCCGTAAACAGTTCCAAATATTTTTTTTCTAAATCATCTAACTGATTCACAAGATATTCAAAGGCTTCTTTCGAAAGCGATGTTTCTTGCGAGAAAGAAAGAATGGCATATCTATCGGTTCTAATTTTTTCAATAAAGTCAACGGCTTCCTGCGCCTGTTGAGATAAAGTTTTAGTACTAATTTTAGTTTGTGTTACAGGAATTTGAGTAACAACGCCATCAATAATTTTGGTATCGGTATAAGTTTCGTAAGTTTGTTGCAAAATAGCATCTGCATAATTCTTAAAAAATTCCGGTAAAAAATCTGAGTTCTGTTGTTCTTTTTTTGAAATAGATTGAAAATCTGCACTATTATTCATAAACAAAGATTGTAAAAAGTTGTTTTTAATTTGTACGGAGGAAAGTTCAACCACAAATTGCAAATTTTCATCGGGAACATTACATGGCGTAATGTTTGTGTTTTTAAGTTTGAAAGAAGTGATATTTTCGGTGCAATAATTGGTAATACCCAACATTTTTTCTGCGAAATCTGCATATAATCCTTTCAGATGAGTAGTTTTTGTAAAAATTATATCTACTTTAAACGCAGTTTTAGGCAGTGTGTAAAAAAAAGTAGGATTGGTGATTGTTGTTTCGTTTTGAAGCGGGAGTTTATACACCGCTTTTTGAGAATAACTCTGAAATAAAACAAACATAATCAAAAAAATAGGGAAGATTTTCTTTTTCATAAAAAACAAATTTTAATTTTGCCGCAAAAATAACTTATTTTGCAAAATTATATTTCTTAAATCTTAAATCTATTAAAACTCGAATTGTACTTGTTGGTTTTTCAGGCGCAGGCAAATCTACCATAGCCAAGAGAATTGCCTATCGTTTAAATTTTTCTGTTTTAGATACTGATCTCATGTTGGAAGAAAAGTATCATATTTCTGTGTACGATTGCTTTGAAAAATATGGTGAGGAAATTTTTCGAAAGTTAGAATATGACATTTTAAAGCAAGCGTTATTACAAAATAATGTGGTGATTGCCACTGGCGGTGGCGCACCTTGCTATTTTGACGCTATGAAATTAATCAACACAACAGCCTTTTCCATTTACATTGAGATGTCACTAAAATCGCTATCGCAAAGATTACTCAATGCAAGAGTAACCCGCCCAATGACTAAAAATAAAACAGAAGCGGAGTTGTTAGCGTTTATTACTGAGCAGATGGCGCAACGCGAGTTTTTTTATAAACAGGCACACTTGACCCTAAGAGGTGAGGATTTTGATTTGCAGGAAGCGATGAAGTGGATTAACAAACAATGAATAATGAATAATAAATAATGAATAATGAACAATTAACCGTAAGTTTTAGCCTACGGACAAAGCTAAAATCTAAAATATTAGTAATTTACACCGGCGGCACTATCGGGATGATGATGAATAAAGAAACGAATGCTTTGGAACCGTTTCCGTTTGATGATATCTATATGCATTTACCCATGTTGAATTTAGTGAACGCCGAAATTACCGTGAAAGAGATGCTCCCGCTCATTGACTCTTCCGATACCAATCCTCAATTTTGGGTAAGGCTGGCTACCTTAATCTTTGATAATTACAAAGATTATGATGGTTTTGTTGTGCTTCACGGTACAGACACCATGGCATATACAGCATCAGCGTTGTGTTTTTTATTAGAAAACCTGTCCAAACCGGTAATTCTTACTGGTTCGCAACTGCCATTGGGCGTAATACGCACAGACGGACGTGAAAACATTCTTAATTCTATTGAAATAGCGGCAGCAAAACAAGAGGAAAAACCGCGAGTTCCCGAAGTGTGTATCTATTTCGAAAATTCGCTTTTTAGAGGAAACCGCGTGTATAAAGACAATGCAGAACATTTCAACGCTTTCCATTCTGCCAACTACCCCAAACTTGCCGAAGTTGGCGTGCGTGTAAAATATAACGATGCTTTTATTCGCCAAACCACAGATAAACAACTAATTTTGCACACAAAACTGGATGAAAATATTGCCATTTTAAAACTTTATCCGGGTATTACACAAAAAGCCATGCGCGCAGTTTTTAATACCGAAAATTTACGTGCAGTAGTGTTAGAAACTTTTGGCTCAGGAAACGCCCCCTCTAACCCCGAATTTATTTCTATTTTAGAAGAAGCCGTAAATAAAGGGATTGTTATTGTGAATGTTACCCAATGTAAAGGAGGCGGAACCGTAGAGATTGGACGCTACGGCGCCAGCGTTTTACTCAAAAAAATCGGCGTAATTAGCGGACACGATATTACTACCGAAGCCGCAGTAGCCAAATTGATGTACCTGCTCGGCGAAGGACTTACCAACGAAGAACTGAAATATTATATGGGAATTTCATTGAGAGGGGAAATTACAGTGTGAAAAATCCTGTAATTTTGCACCTCAATTTTACAAGAGTAACAATAGGTATGAAAATATATAGAAACACAATAGGAATAATACTTTTTGTTTGGATCTGTAATATTCTGTTGCGCGCACTTCCCGTACAAATTCCCTTTTCACAGGAAGATTATCAGGGAGAACCATCGTTTTTACCCGCTCCTTTCCTTTACGGCGACGCCGAACATTCATTTTCTTACTCATCCCAAACAGCAAACGGAAATAATATAACATATTACAAAAACAAATCTCAAAACGGAGTCTCTTTTCACTCTCACTTCTGTAACCTTCTCTACAAAAATTCCAATACTCCTCATCTATTGATACTTAGTTTTTCATCTAAAACACTCTTACGCTTCTTTACTTCAAGTTGGTATCAAGTGTTTGGACTGAAAAAAATTATCATTTGAAGTATCAAATCTGCGTTTATCTTATAGAATCTGCGTATTTCGGGTGCGCTCAATAGCATATCTGCGTGCTAAAAAACACTGCACTGAGATAAAAATATCTATATATCAAAATTATCATTTACCAAATAAAAAAAATAATAAAATGGACACACAAAATACAGTTATAGAACAGGAAAACAGTTCGCCCATCATAGAAAAACAAAATAAAACCAACATTATTCTATCCGTAATAATCATACTCTTTGGAGTTCTTTTAACCTGTCATTCCTTACTGTTTAAAACAGGAAAAAACATGGAAATCGCTCTTATTGTAATAGGAGTTTGTATTCTCATTGTGGGGATTATCATTTGGGTATTAAAGTCAAAACAAATGATTTACGAAAAAACGGGAAGCGTCATCAAAACCCAGCTCTGTTATTTTTCGAGAGATGAGTTAAATTTTGCGCAAAATTTGCTGGCGCAAGGAAAATTTGACCACGAAAAACCAGTAACCATTGTAGATACCAGTAATTCATATTTTGAAATATTACTATCAAAAGACAAAAGTTTTGTATCGGTGCAAATTTTCGAATTTGTTCCTTTTACTTTTCAACCCGCCAGCCAAAAGTACTATTTTACAGATGATAAGGCGTTACAATTTGTGGAATATATAAATCGTTGTAAAAAAAGTATATAAATTAAAAAATTCATGCACTTTCGCGGGCTAAAAAAAGTTTCATACAATGAACTCTAATTTCCGTTTACAGCCGAATAAAGTACTATGGGTACTTTGCATGGTTTCGTTTTTAGTTCCGTTCATGGGTTCATCTATTAATTTAGCCTTACCGGAGATAGGTAAGGCTTTTTCTTTTAAGGCAGTAACTCTTACGTGGATCTCTACAGCTTACCTGATGACCTCTGCGATATTTCAAATTCCGTTTGCACGGTTGGCAGATTTAATTGGCAGAAAACGAGTTTTTGAATGGGGTATTTTTGTTTTCTTTTTTGCCAATTTTCTCGCTGGATTTGCGCCCACAGGCTTCATTATGATACTTTTTCGTGTGATTGCAGGATTGGGCAGCGCTATGATGTTTGGTACCAATATGGCTATCTTAACCTCCATTTTTCCTCCCGAAAAAAGAGGTAAAGCGCTGGGAATAAGTTCTGCCGTAGTGTATTTATCTATTGCCGCCGGACCTTTTTTGGGAGGGATGATGACACACTACTGGGGATGGCAAAGCATTTTCTTTATTTGTGGAGCAGTAGGACTGATTATTATTGTGCTTTCCCGCATCTTTTTACGCACAGAATGGATTGAATCGAAAGGTGAAAAATTCGACTATTGGGGAAGTATGATGTATGCGTTAGGACTTTTCAGTTTGATTTACGGATTTACCGAACTTCCCAAAATTGCAGGATTTATTTGGTTGGCTGTTGGTATTATTTCTTTTACATTCTTTGTTTTTTACGAAAAAAAACAGAGCGCTCCCCTGCTCAATATTCGCCTTTTTAGCAAAAATCATGTTTTTGC
>WRNX01000028.1 GCA_009776395.1 Lentimicrobiaceae bacterium | reverse complement strand
CTCTAACGACCTACCCTCCGGGTTGGGCGAGCAGCCCTCAAACCCCGGTTTACATGGTCTTTCAACCCATAAGGCTTACCCCCGTTGAGCATCACTGTCAACGTCGTGAGCTCTTACCTCACGTTTTCACCCTTACCCCGCATTGCTTTGGGGCGGTTGTTTTCTGTGGCGCTGTCTGTCATTCTTGCGAATGCCTTCCCGTTAGGAAGTATGGCGCTCTATGTTGTCCGGACTTTCCTCTCCCGATATGTATCGGCAGCGACAGAACGACCGTCGTTTTTAGAATGCAAATTAACATAAAATTCTGTTTACAATCCTTGTTACGTGGCAAAATTTAGATTATTGTTGCAAAATTCATTTATTCTTATCATTTATTTACAAAATAAAAAATATTTTTGCCAAAAATTTTATTATTTGAAAACATTAAAAAAGATCTTTGCAAAATTTATTTTTATTATAACGTTTTTTTTTATTTGTGCTTGCCATTCTCATTATAAGAAAGTTAAAATTTTTGAGTATGATGGTAAATTTCCTGATGAATCTGCAAGCAAAATTGAAATTGTTATGAGCGAAGATGGACAAATCACTTTTACCTTATTCGCTCCTGTGATGAATAAATATTATGGCGAAAATCCTTTCATAGATTTTCCTGAAGGTATTACGGTTTCTTCTTATTCAAATGGTGAAAAACATTCTACACTTACTGCTGACTATGCTATTAACGAAGAACATACAGAACGAATGGAAGCACATGGGAATGTTGTAATTGTAGATTTGGTAAAACAGGAATCTGTACTTACTGAAAAAATTATTTGGGACAAAAAAAATAAACGTATCTTCTCTGATGTAGAAGTTACAAAAATTAAGGCAGATGGAACGGTAAGCAAAGGGGATGGTTTTGAATCGGATGAAAAATTTACGAATTATGTCATCAGAAATCCCAAGGGTGAAATTTTAGCGGAAGAATTATAGTTTGATACAGTTTTCACAGGCAATATTCACAATTACTTGTACTGCTTTTGCCATTGATTCAACGGGAATAAATTCATATTTACCGTGAAAGTTGTGTCCGCCGGCAAAAATATTGGGGCAGGGTAGTCCTTTAAATGACAGGTTTGCACCATCTGTACCCCCACGTATCGGTTTTACAATCGGCTCAACTCCTGCATCTATCATGGCTTGTTTGGCTCTTTCTACAATATAAAACACAGGTTCTACCATTTCCCGCATATTTTTGTACTGTTCTTTTATTTCGCACTTTACACGTTCATTTCCATATTTTTCATTCAAAAAATTTGTAATTTTTTGCATAAACTCTTTTTTTTGCTCAAAAAGTGTTTTGTCGTGATCCCGAATGATGTAATTCAGTTTGCTACTTTCAACCGTCCCTTCCATTTTCGTTAACAAGAAAAAACCTTCATAATGATCGGTATATTGCGGGCGTTGAAATTCCGGAAGCAATGCATTGAACTCCATGGCAATAAGTTGTGAATTGACCATTTTATTTTTGGCATATCCCGGATGGACATTTCTACCTTGAATGGTAATAGTGGCTCCGGCGGCGTTAAAGTTTTCATATTCCAATTCGCCTATCATACCCCCGTCTATTGTGTATGCAAAATCACAACCAAATTTAGTCACATCAAAATGGAGAACACCTTTTCCTATTTCTTCATCGGGAGTAAAGGCAATTCTAATTTTTCCATGTTTTATTTCAGGATGTTGTATTAAATAATCCATAGCACAGACAATTTCAGCGATACCGGCTTTATCGTCTGCGCCCAAAAGGGTTTTACCGTCTGTTGTTAAGAGTGTTTGTCCCATATAATTCTTTAATTCGGGAAAATCTTCAACCGATAAAACGGTGTTTGTTTCTTTATCTAAAACAATATCATTTCCGTCATAATTTTCAATGATGTTTGGCTTGCTTATTCCGGACATATCGGGTGCGGTGTCAAAATGCGAGATAAAACCTATTACAGGTAATTTTTCTTCACAGTTTGCAGGCAAAGTAGCGGTAACGTAGCCAAATTGATCTTTTTCTACTTCTTTGAGACCTAATTGTTTAAGTTCTTCCACCAAAAAATCACCAAAAACAAGTTGTTCGTGGGTGCTGGGGTAGGTTTCTGAAGCTTCGTTTGAGGTAGTTGGAAACGAAATGTAATTAGAAAAACGGAAAATTAGTTTTTGTTTCATATTCATGGATATTAATTAATAGCTATAAAATGGCGCTCCAAATAATTTATTTTTAACATTTTAATTTTTCAAATGTTTTGGCAAAAATAATATAATTTTTTTATATCAAAGAACCGAATTTTTTAAATCATTTTTCATATAAAAAAAAATATATTTTTGCACCCCTTAAAAATCAGGATAATTTTTACAAAATAAATAATAAAAAATGGCAAACCACAAATCAGCACAGAAAAGAATTAGAGCCAATGACAGCAAGAGATTAAAAAACCGTTACTTCGCAAGAACGATGCGTAATGCATTAAAAGATATTAGATTAACATCTGATAAGACCATCGCGGAAGAAAAACTTCCCAAAGTAACTTCTTTGATTGACAAGTTGTCAAAAAAAGGGATTATTCATAAAAACAAAGCGGCAAATTTAAAATCGGGTTTGGCGGTAAAAATTAACAATTTATAGTTTTTTACAACTTATAAAACGGGGTTTACAGTTCATATCATCCCCAAGTGTAATCTCTTTGAAATCAAATTCAGTAAGCATCACTGACAACTCTGAATGAAATTTTTCATAAGTTTCAAAATATAAAACTCCTCCTTTTTTGAGGAGTTTTTTTGCTGTTTGCGCAATCGCTTTGTAAAAAATTAATGGATTTTCATCGGGAACAAATAACGCCTCGTGCGGTTCACAATTCACTACATTTGTATGCAAATTACTTCTTTCACTCAGAGGAATATAAGGCGGGTTTGAAACAATAATATCCAAATTATCAGGAAGTAAAACACCATCATCTTTCAATATATCGTGTTGAATAAAAGTAATATTTACTTCACAATTTTTTGCGTTTATTTTGGCAGTTTCTAATGCTTTTTCCGAAACATCGGTCGCCCAAACTTCTGCGTTTTTTATATTTTTTTTTAATGCTATAGCAATGGCACCACTCCCCGTACCAATATCTAATAATTTCTGCTTTCTGCTACTAAGGGTGCTTTTTGAAAATAAGGTTATAGGTATTCCTTTCTGCTTATTTATAATCATCGCCACCAATTCTTCAGTCTCCGGTCTTGGAATGAGTACGGATGGATTAACTTTGAATGACAGTTCACAAAAAGTGGTTTCTTCTGTTACATATTGAATGGGATATCCTTTTGCAAGCATTTCCAAATCTGCATCTTCAAATCCTATTTCTCTATCGGGATTCAAATAATAATGATGCTTTAATATATTATACTTATTATGTATATATATATAAAATATAGCGTCAATTTCTCGTTTTTGATAAAGAGTGGATAATTGAGCATGAAATAGATTTTGTAAAGATGAAATTTTCACTTTAATTTCCTACATCCGACATATATTTAATACGCATGATCCGAATCTCTTCTAACGAAAAATCATCTTCTCCCAAAATATCTAAGGCTGCTTGCGCAGAGTCGGATTCTGCTTCGGAAAAATAATCTAAAATATCTTCCTGATGATATTTTTCGATGTTATCATCAATATAATAATCAATATCCAATTTGGTTCCAGATGCTACAATGCTTTCAATTTCAGTAAGTAATTCGTCCATCTCCATTCCTTTGGCATGCGCAATATCTTCCAAATAAATTTTTCTATCAATACTTTGAATGATAAACACTTTAATTGCAGATTTTTTAACTATTGATTTCACTACAAAATCTTGTGGTCTATCAATTTCGTTATCTTCAACATATTGTTTAATTAAATCGGCAAAAGGTTTTCCGTATTTTTGCGCTTTTCCTACCCCAACTCCGGTAATATTCACCATCTCTTCAATGGTAGTAGGATATTGAATACACATATCTTCCAAAGATGGATCTTGAAAAATAATAAAAGGAGGAAGATTTTCTTTAACTGATATTGATTTTCGTAAATCTTTTAACATGGAAAAGAGTACGGCGTCAGTGGCTTCCCCTTTCACGGGGATCATATCATCCGACATTTCATCCTCGTCCATCTCATCCTCATCTTTTTTCGATTTAGGCTTTTGCACATGAAGCGTGTAAGGATTGGTAATAAATTTTTCGCCTTTTGGCGTAATTTTCAGCAACCCGTAGTTTTCAATATCTTTATATATAAGTTCTTCAAAAATGGCTACACGAATTACACTTGCCCAAAATTTGGTATCAAATTCTTCTCCTTCGCCAAACTGTTTTAATTTATTATGTTTAAATTTGACAATGGTGGTTGATTTGTAGCCAACAATTATATCAATTATATGATTATCAACAAATTGTTGTTTTACTTCTTTAATTACTTCAATAACTAATTGCACTTGTTCGGTAGCATTCATTTTGGGTTTTGGATGGAGGCACACATCACAGCAGCCACAATTATCCTGATCGTAAACTTCTCCGAAATAGTGCAATAAATGTCTTCTTCTGCAATTGGTAGATTCGGCGTAAGAGGCGGTTTCTGCCAATAGTTGCTTTACCATTTCCTGTTCTGCCACCGATTTTTTGGAAGAAAATTTTTCTAGTTTATATAAATCTTTAATATCATAAAAAGCCACACAAAGTCCTTCGCCGTCATCGCGTCCGCCACGACCGGTTTCTTGATAATATCCTTCCAAACTTTTGGGCATGTCGTAATGAATTACAAAGCGCACATCGGGTTTATCAATTCCCATTCCAAAAGCGATGGTAGCGCAAATTACTTCAATATCTTCCATTAAAAATGCATCCTGGTTATTTACACGCTCTTGCGATTCCAATCCTGCATGATAGGGAAGTGCGCGAATTTGGTTAGCGCGTAAAAATGCGGCTAATTCTTCCACTTTTTTTCTACTTAAACAGTAGATAATTCCGGATTTACCGCTGTGTGCTTTAACAAATTTTACAATCTCTTTGTCAATCTCTTTTGTTTTTTCCCGAATTTCATAGTATAGATTGGGGCGGTTAAAAGATGCCTTAAAGAGTTCTGCTTTTTCAATTCCGAGATTTTTTTGAATGTCGCTTTGCACTTTTGGAGTTGCAGTTGCGGTAAGGGCTATTACAGGCACTTTTTTGTTTATTCTGTCAATAGTTTCTCTAATTCTTCTGTATTCGGGTCTAAAGTCGTGTCCCCATTCAGAAATACAGTGCGCTTCATCAATGGCAAAGAAAGAGATTTTTATATCCTGAAAGAAACCCACATTATCTTCTTTGGTTAAACTTTCGGGGGCAACATACAACAGTTTGGTTTTCCCTTGTAAAAGATCATCTTTTACTGCTTTTATTTCAGGTTTTGTTAAAGATGAGTTTAGAAAATGGGCTATTCCCAATTCCGTACCAAAATTTCTCATGGCATCTACCTGATTCTTCATCAAAGCAATTAAAGGGGAAATGATGATTGCCGTTCCTTCACAAATTAATGCAGGCAACTGGTAACACATTGATTTTCCGCCTCCGGTAGGCATAATCACAAAGCAATCTTTGCCTTTTAATAATGTTTTAATGATCCTTAATTGCTCTCCTTTAAAGGAAGTAAAACCAAAAAACTGTTTTAATAATAGTTTGATCTGTTTATCTGATACATTTTTTGTATTCATTTTTTCAATCTTTCAATAAGTTAAAATATTTGCTCTCGTCAATTTTATTTAAAAAACAAAATTATAAAAAAAACAATGTTTTGATATAAAATGATTTTTTTTTTAGATTTTATTATAACATGTTTATTATTAATGAAATAAAATTTATCGTTACGAATATTTTTTGAATAAATGATGAAAAAAGTGAAATTTTTATATATGAGTTTTCATATTTTTGCCGAAAAAACCGTAATTATGAAATATTTAGGAGCTCACGTAAGCGCAGAAGGCGGGGTAGAAAATGCCCCGTTAAATGCAAAAGAGATTGGTGCAACCGCTTTTGCTTTTTTTACAAAAAATCAACGTCGTTGGGAATCGCCGCCTTTATCGGCAAAAAGTATTGCAATTTTTAAAGAAAATTGTGTAAAATTTAATTATTCGGCATCGCAAATTCTTCCTCACGATGGCTATTTAATCAATTTGGGGCATCCCGATAAAGAGGCATTGGAAAAATCTCGTAAAGCGTTTAATGATGAGATGCTACGTACAGAACAGTTAGGAATTTCTTTGCTCAATTTTCATCCCGGAAGTCATTTGAATGCTATTTCTATAGGTGAATGTTTGAATAGAATTTCAGAATCTATCAATTTAGCATTAAAAAAAACAAATGGAGTAACCGCAGTGATTGAAAATACTGCGGGGCAAGGTTCTAATTTGGGTTTTAGTTTTTCACATATAGCGCAAATCATTGATAAAGTTGAAGATAAAAGTAGAGTTGGAGTTTGTATTGATACTTGCCACACCTATTCTGCTGGTTATGATTTAAAAACAGAAACAGGCTACGAACACACGTGGCGTGAGTTTGACGAAATCGTGGGCGCTCAATATTTGCGTGCTATCCACTTAAATGATACTAAAAAAGAGTTTGGCAGCCGCGTGGACAGGCATGAAAACTTAGGATTGGGATTTTTGGGTAAGGAGTTATTTATTAGAATGATGAAAGATTCACGTTTTGATAATATCCCTATTATTTTGGAAACGCCCGACACAAGTAAATGGGCAGAAGAGATTGCGTGGTTGAAAAAAATGGCTACTTAAATTATTGGTAATTGTTAGCACTTTCTAAATGCTAAACATCCGTTGTGTCCGCCGAAACCAAGAGAGTTGGAGAAAACAATAGTAATGTTTGCTTTTCTTAAGGTATGCGGCACATAATCAAGGTCGCATTCGGGATCGGGAGAGTCTAAGCCAATAGTGGGAGGAATAATTCCGGTTTGTATTGCCAAAATGGACGCAATAGCCTCAAAGCCTCCGGCTGCCCCCAACGCATGACCCGTCATTGATTTGTTGCTTGTTATTAAAGATTTGTATGCCATCTCTTCACCCAAAGCCAACTTAATAGCAACGGTTTCCGATTTGTCGTTCAGAGGTGTTCCCGTTCCATGCGCATTCACATGAACAAGGTCATCAATAGATAATTTGGCTTCTCTGGCGGCTAACTTCATGGCATTCGCGGCGCATTTACTGTCGGGCATGGGCGCGGTAAGATGATAGGCATCGCAGGTGTTTCCATATCCAACAATTTCGGCGTAAATTTTTGCGCCACGCAGTTGGGCATGTTCTAATTCTTCTACAATGAGAACTCCGGCGCCTTCGCCCAGCACAAATCCTTGTCTTCTTGTGTCAAAAGGGAGTGAAGCCAACTTCGGATCTTCTACTTTGGAAAGCGCTTTGGCGTTTGCAAATCCGCTAATTGCCAAAGGGTGAACGGCTGCTTCGGCGCCGCCCGCAATAATAGCGTCTGCATATCCGTATTTTATGGAACGAAATGCTTCCCCTATGCAATGGGTGGCTGTGGCACAAGCAGTTACCACAGGCAAAGAGGGACCTTGCGCATTAAAAGCAATCGCTACATTTCCGGCTGCAATATTGGCAATCATCATGGGAATAAACAAAGGAGAAACCCACTGCCCCCCCTCTTCCAACAATTTTTGAGTTTGATTTACAAACGTTTCAATGCCGCCCACGCCGGAACCAATGTAAACGCCCAATCTTTCAGGATCAACCGTAAGTTTACTGTCCGCCATCGCCTGTTTGGCTGCAATTAACGCATATTGCGTATATTTGTCAGTTCTGCGGATGGTAGAAGGCTCCAAGCCTAACTCTTTCGGATCGTAGTTTTTGACTTCCGCCGCAATCTTAACTGAAAGTTTATCCGTATCAATATTTTTAATGTAATCTATTCCGGAAACCCCATGTATCAAATTATTCCAAAACATTTCTACACTATTTCCTAACGGCGAAACAACACCCATTCCTGTTATTACTACTCTTTTCATATTTATTTTTTTGTTAGTTATAAGTTTTAGTTTTCAGTTTTCAGTTTTCAGTACAAAAAATACTAACGTTGAACTTTATCTTAAATTTTAAATCTTAATCATTAATCATTAATCATTAATCATTAATCATTAATCATTAATCATTAATCATTAATCATTAATATCTAATATCTAATATCTAATATCTATCCTCACCATTCCAGCACACACGCGCCGCTTGAGAAGCCTGCTCCAAAAGCGCTTAATACCAACAGTGCGCCCTCTTTCAGTTGTCCCTCTCTGTTCATTTCATCTAATAGAATAGGGATGCTTGCCGAGCAGGTGTTTCCATATTTTTGGATATTTTTTGGAAATTTTTCCTCTTTTTCGCCCAAGTAATCGCGAATAGTATCCATAATTCTCATGTTTGCCTGATGAATTAAATAAAAAGATATTTCGTTTTGCGTTACGTGCGCATCTTGCATCACTTTACTAATATCTTGAATAGAAGCGTTCACTGCCATCTTATATACATCTTTTCCATTCATTACCAAAGGTTTAAATTCTTCTTTTTTATTATAAGGGTTAAACTCTAATTCTCTCTGATAATAGAGTGGCTCTACTGCGGAGGTTGTGGCAAGATACATTGATTTTAAATTTCCTCCTTTTGTAACAATAGCGGCGCCTGCGCCATCGCCAAACAAAATACTGGTGTCTCTTGAACTCCAATCCACCATTTTGGAAGGTTCTTCCGCACAAACGATGAGAATATTTGTTGCTTTTCCAGCATCTAAATAAGAGGCAGCCATATCCATAGCATAAATAAATCCGGAACAAGCGCTATTCAGGTCAATGCAAGGACAAACCGCCCCGATTTTTCCTTGAATAATACATCCCAATCCGGGCGTAACATAATGATTTACAACATTTGAGCATATTATAAAATCAATATCTTTGGCATTTAGTTTAGCATTTTCTAATGCTTTATTGCAAGCATAAACGCTTAATTCTAAAAGAGATTCAGTAGAGATGATTCTGCGTTGCGAAATTCCTGTTCGCGAAGAGATCCATTCGTTATTGGTATCCAAAAATTCGGATAACATCTCGTTGGTTACGGCTAATGAAGGCAGTGCGCTTCCTGTTCCAATGATTTTCATAAAAATAAAAATAAATGTTTTGCAAATTTAACGACTGCAAAATAAGTAAACCCGTGCTTCACCGTTAAAAAAAAGGTTTATTTTTGTTAATAAATGTTATTAAATGTTAAAAAATGTGATGAAAATTTAATATATGGGGTGAAATTTCTTTTTTAATACCTAACTTTTCTAAATTTTATATAAAAAAATATCTATTTTTGCAACCGTTAAAAAAACTTAAATGAAGAAAATTATTTCACACATTATTGCCTATTTTTACTTTTTGAATTTTAAAAATAGTTCCTTTTCAAAAAAAAAGAAAAAAGCAATAAAGGGTGAAAAATATATTACAAGAAAAAAGAAAAAAGAAGTTTCAACAAAAAATGATTTAATCGTTTTTAACGATGAAAAGGGGATGATCTGTTTTTCTATTAAAATAGATTCGCTCTATTATATAGAATCGGACACCAATTATATTACCATATTTTATGCCAATCAGGGTAAAATAGATAAGTTTTTAGTACGTTCATCTCTTAAAATGGTGTTGGAAAAAAATAAAGATGAAAATTTAGTACGTTGTCATCATTCTTATATTGTTAATTTTAAAAAAGTTAATTTATATAAGAAAGATAAAGAGGGAGGCGTTATTGAGTTATCGGATTATGCGTTACCATCTATTCCGGTTTCTAAATCGTATATCGAAAATATATTACAAAAGTTTCAAATTCAATTAAATAATAATTAAAAAAGATGAGAATATTAGTATTAGCAAAACAGGTTCCCGATACGCGAAATGTGGGGAAAGAGGCGATGAAAGAGGATGGCACGGTAAACCGCGGCGTTCTTCCTGTAATTTTTAATCCTGACGATATGTGCGCCTTAGAGATGGCTTTAGAAGCGAAAAGTCGCATAGAAAATGCAGAAATATTTGTATTAACAATGGGACCGGCTCGAGCGGCAGAAATTATTAGAGAATCTCTCTATCGAGGCGCGGATAAAGGTTTTTTGCTTACCGACAGAAAATTTGCTGGATCAGATACTTTGGCAACCTCCTACGCACTTGCTCAAGCCGCAAAACGAATAAATCCCGACCTTATTTTTTGCGGAATGCAGGCAATTGACGGCGATACCGCCCAAGTGGGACCGCAAACTGCTGAAAAACTATCTTTCCTGCAAATTACTTACGCCGAAGAATTAGTGGAAATTGATGCCCAAACAATTATGATTAAACGTAGGTTGGAAAGAGGCGTAGAAATTGTAAAATCAAAACTTCCCGCATTAGTAACCGTGCATGGTTCAGCCCCTGCTTGCCGCGCGCGAAACGCAAAGCGTGTAATGCAATTTAAGCATGCCCGTACCCCATCAGAAATGCGGGATATAGAGACGCGGATTATGGCATCTATAGTGGAACGTCCTTATTTATTAATTGAAGAATGGAGTGCCGATTTGATAAATGCAGAGGAAAATTATCTCGGATTATCCGGATCCCCTACAAAAGTGAAAAAGATTGATAACGTTGTACTTAGTAAAAAAGAAAATAAAACACTAACCGCATCAGATACAGAAATTGAACAAATGATGAGAGAGTTGATAATGATTAATGATTAATGATTAATGATTAATGATAACTAATAGCTAATAACTAATAACTAATAGAATATGAAAAAGATAATTGTATATTGTGAAATTACGGAAGAAAAGCAGATTGCTGAAGTCTCTTTGGAGTTGCTGTCAAAAGGGAGAAAATTGGCGGAGAAACTTCATTTACAGTTGGAAGCGATGCTTTTTTCGGATGAAGTGAAAGGAGCGGTAGATAGAATTAACGATTTTGGCGTGGATGTTATTCATTTGGCGGAACATATTACATTGTTTCCCTATTGCACTTTACCGCATTTTAAGTTGGTAAAAGCTGTATTTGAGCAGGAAAAACCTGAGATTGCTCTGTTTGGGGCTACCTCGGTGGGGCGTGATTTGGCGCCGCGCATTGCCTCCACACTTCGTTGCGGGTTAACAGCCGATTGTACCGCCTTAGAGATTGGCGACCATACCGAAACTAAAACTAATACTGCCTACAAAGACCTGCTCTATCAAATTCGTCCGGCATTTGGCGGCAATATTATTGCCACCATTGTAAATCCAGAAACGCGTCCTCAAATGGCAACAGTGCGCGAGGGTGTGATGAAAATGGAAGAAGTTAAACAGAAAAAAACAGCGGAAATTAAGAGATTGGATGTTGAAAAATACCTTACTCTTGAAGATTTTGCAGTGGAGATTTTAGAACGTCATATTGAGGCGCCAAAAGTGAACTTAAAAGCGGCAAATATTATCGTAGCGGGAGGGTATGGCGTAGGGTCTAAAGAAAACTTTGACTTGTTGTATGATTTAGCTTCTGTTTTTGGCGGCGAAGTGGCGGCGACTCGCGCGGCTGTGGATGCCGGATTCTGTGAGCATGAACGCCAAGTGGGACAAACCGGCGTAACCGTGCGTCCGAAGTTGTACATTGCTTGCGGAATCTCAGGCGCCGTGCAGCACCGCGCAGGAATGGACCAAGCCGCCAAAATAATCTCTATCAATACCGACCCCAACGCTCCCCTCAACGCCATTGCCGACTACGCCATTATAGGAGATATTAAAGAGGTCATACCCAAAATGATAAATTCAATTAAAAATTAAAACGTTAATTATAAATTATTAGAAGTTCCCATTCTTTTGATTTATACTTTTTTTGGGAAAGACGCGGCAAACATAGGAACTCAAAAAAACTTATTAACACTTTATTGGTGATTTTTTTTTATTTTTAAAGAAAAAATTTACAATAAAGGTGTATTTTCGCCCCTTAATATACGAAAAAGGTGTATTTTTTCTTGAAGAAAATTAATAATATTAAAATAAAACCAAAAACATGAAAAAACTTTACCATTTATTAGTTACAAGTTACAAGTTACGAGTTACGAGTTTCTTCCTCTTCCTTTTCCCTGCTGTTTCTATGGCGCAAATTACCTGCGACGATCTCCCCGATATATTTGTGGATGGTTGTGTACCCGACCTCGACAATTTCGACACCAACTTCACCATCGCATTACGATACGAAAGCAATGAAAGTGATATATGTTTACAGGCACACACTTTTGTTGGAGATATTGATGGAGACGGATTTTCGGAAATTATCGCTTTGATAAACACGACCGGAAATCCTCAGGCACAACCTAATGGATTTAGGATATATGATTACCAAGCCAAAGTGAAAAAAGAGATACCTTTTCCTGACAATCATGTTATGAATTACAGCTTCGATTTTTATGCTATATGCGATTTGGATAATGATGGAAAAAGCGAAATCATAATGACAACTCGTGATGAACTCTTATTCCAGTACTACTTACGTGTTTACGACTGCGAAGGCAACTTAACTGTGGCTACTATTGCTGGTAATATGATGTCTTATTTCAACATTATCAAAATAGGAGTAGCCGATTTTGATAACGACGGATTGCCTGAAATTTACTTTGGAGAAAATATCTATAAATATACTCCGGGAACCCTCACTC
>WRNX01000027.1 GCA_009776395.1 Lentimicrobiaceae bacterium | reverse complement strand
CCGCCGACCCTCTGCTTGTAAGGCAGATGCTCTGAACCAGCTGAGCTAAACTCCCTCGCGTTTGAGGCGGCAAAAATATACTTTTTTTGATATGATGATGAAGTGATGAGGTAATTAGATGATTATTTTTGTAAAATGTTATTTTATAGGCAATTATTTTATATCAAAACACAATTATTTTTCATCAAATTTTCTTCTACTTTTTTTAAGTTTCTTTGTCTTAACTTGCTGTACGAATATTGGAGAATATTCTGCTGAGATAGTGGTTTAAAATTTGAAAAGGCTCGCCATAGAAGCGAGCCTTTTCGTGATTATTAATTTATTATCCAAAACTTCTATCTATGAATAGAAATTTTTGTAGCTGCAAATTGATCATCGGAAGTTAAGCGAACAGTGTAAATGCCGTCAGCAACCTGTAACGGAATTTGGGTAATTTCACCGCTGGCTTGTCCTTGCCATACTATTCTTCCATACATATCAAAGATAGATACATCGTTGACAGGTACGAGCGCTTTATTTACTATATATACAATATGAGTGTAACTGAATACGGAAACGCCATCAATAGTTGGATTAGTAATACCTGTAGGATCCATCGGTGTAAAGAATGCTTCAATGGTGCCGTCTGCATCCACTGCGGCAAAGGTGTAGGTATCAATGGTTCCCATATTGTCGCCATTTACCAATACTATTGATATTTGATAACCCTCTTCTGGAGTAATACTATAGGTAATATCTTCGCCAAACAGTATTTCTGTTATACCAGCGGGTTCAATAGATCCATTACCACTTGTCTTACCCTCCATCTTAAATCTCAATTTGTTGAATACAACTTCTATGGTATGGTCTGCAGATACATTAGTAAAGATATGAGAACCGCTCAACATCGCTTGCATATTTACAATACCGTCAATTGTCACTGATTCAATTTCGAATCCTGTGTTGGCAGCAAAATTAAACCTTTGACTTCCGCCGAAAGTTACGGGGATAATTCCAGCCGGAGTGATATAACCGCCTTCTGCAGCAGATGCTGTGATATTATACACTATAGGTTCAATAATTACGTCAATAGTGTGTGGTTCTCGAATATTAGTAAAGGTATAGGTTCCTGCGGCTGCAGCGTTTTGGTCATCATTGCCATCAATGAATACGTTGGCAACTTTGTGTCCGGCGATGGCGCTAAAAGTATATTTTTTGCTGTCGCCATGAGGAACATAAGTAATGCCTGCATCATTGATAAGACCGTTTGCAGTAATTTTTGCTTCAACAGGATAGGTCTTTTTGTCGAACCAAACTTCTAAGGTGTGATCTCCTGTTAGATAATTGAAATGGTAAAAGTTTTCTTCTCCCGGCGGGGTATAGAGTTCTCCGTCCACAAATACGTGCGTTACTTTACAGCCTTCTGCGGGGAAGAAAGTAAAGACCGGATCAGCGTTGTAAGGCAGTTCAACAACTCCGCCCGGAAGTACCATACTGCCATCGCAAGAGTGTTCTTCCGGTACAATTACGGTAACGATAACAGTAGCCACTTTGAAAGTTACATAAATGGTATGATCTACTACAACTTCTTCAAAAGTATAAGTGTTGTCAGTATAATCGGTGGATGGTTCTCCATCTATAAACACTTGATCAATTACATATCCTCCACTAGGAATTATAGTAAATGTTTTATCAGAGCCGTAGGGAACTAAAACATTTCCTGCGGGGTTAATAGCGCCATTAGGACCTGCGGTAGCAACAATAGTAAGGTCAACAGGTTTGAATATTACGTGAATATTATGATCTGCCTGTATATTGCCAAACAGATATGATCCCATATTGAGAGCTGATGAATTTAGAGGACCATCAATATAAACGGCTTGAATTTTATAATTTGGAGCAGGAACGAACTTGAATTGTTGCATATCTCCTTCGCTCACGCCAATAACGCCCAGTACGCTTTCGGCTTCTCTGCCCACCGGTATTACTTCGCCCTCACCGGTATGCGTGAAATAGATGAAATAATCGGCTTCTTTAAATTCTACATGAATATTATGGTTGTCAATAATATGTTCGAAAGTGTAGTTTCCTTTTTTGGGTAATACTTCGTCATCTACTTCAAAATAGTCAACCGTATAGCCAAAATCGGGGATGAAATCAAATGTTAGATCGCTGCCGCATTCAATTTCCGTAACCAGTCCGGCAGGAGTAATGATACCGTTGTCGCCGGCTGTAGCATTAATCATAAACGTAGGCACAAAGGTAATCACTTCAATTACGGGAAGCGGAACATTTTGATTGGGAAATTCGATATAAGAAACAGGTCCTTGCGATACGCCGTCAATTTTTACATCGGTAATTGCCATACAGTCGTTTTCGGGGTAAATGTAAACGATACCGGTTTGGCCGCAAATAAGCGGATCGGGTACTAAGGTAACCTCAGCGCCGTTGTAATTATCTGCCGGATTTAAAGTAAACTCTTTAATGCCTATAGTGCTAAAGATAATGTTATTGCGCGCTTGCGCTCTTGCCCAATTTGAAGTACCCGGATTGGTTATACTGGGAACAGTAGTGCCTGTATTGTCATTATAAATGTGCATTGTTCTATAATCTGTTCCCGTTGAGTGAGAATAATAACGACTATCCGAATTGGAATAATTTCCATCAGTATTCAGAAATGTAACAACCAAATTACCACCGGTATATTCAAAAGACGTATTAAAATCAATAGTAATCCAGCCTTGAATAAATGTAATAGAACCAGACCATACTTGTTGTAATTGTGCTGCTGGAACCCAGTCTGCAGTGGCACCGCTTGTACCAGTAAAATTAGATTTATCAGTATTACCCAAATAAATAGTTTGATTAGTTTTAACAGGATTGCCACTTAGAGTATGTTGAAAAGAAAGAGAAGCAATTGAAGCGCCAACAGGCAAGTCAATTTCTGATGCAAGGAAAATTTCTTGAACATAAGAATTTCTGTAAAAATGATTTACAGGATATTGAGAGACGCCTGTTGTACCGTTGCCAATAGTTATGGTTTCTTGTTTTTCTAAATCCGTACATTCCGACAGCACAGTTACTGCCATGGGTGCGGTTTCGTTGTTGGCAAGATTGGCGTCGCAACCTGCTTCCACGCTACCTCTAATATTAACAGTTCCTACCATTGCCGGAGTAAAAATAACGGGAATGGCAATTTGGGCAATGGCGTCTGGCGCTATCGGATCAGTTACCGTAGCTGTTCCCAGAATATCGCCGGCAGCATTTAATATGTTTACGGTGTAATTATTTACATCAAAAGCGCCGCTATTTTTAACAGTTACGGTATATTGATATTCATCTAAGGCTACCGCCATAGCAGGTCCGGTAATACTGCTTGCTTCCATATCCACCGGATCCATGTCGCCGCAAAGATTAAAAATAATGTTATTACGGTTTGTTGCTCTGTTTAAGCTGGAAGTTGGAGGAGCGTTTACACCGGGGAAAGTGGCATCTGCATACCAATAAAACACTCTATTATCGGTTCCCGTACTGTGGGCTACAAAACGATTATCTGTCATGCCACCTGTGTAACTATCCTGTCTAACAAATGCAACTACCAAATTACTCACGCCATCATACTCAAACGGTTCATTAAAAGAAACAGTAACCCAACCCGTTGGCATAACTAATGCGCCTGCATATACGAGCGTTAAATTTGCACCCGGAATCCATTCGCTTGATGTTGTACCGCCAAAAGAAGATTTGGTGGTATGTCCTATATAAATAGAAACATTACTTGTATTTGATGGAAAAGTATGTTGAAACGAAAGAGAATTTATAACGCCGCCATTGGGAAATCCAATTTCTGAGGCAAGGAAAATTTCTTGAGAATAAGCATTATTGTACCATAAGTGAAATGGAGTAGCTATTACTGCGGTTGTACCCTCTCCAATTTGTACGTCTTTGCAACCTTGTGGGGGGCATACTTCAAATTTCATATTGGCGCGTGCAGTTTGCACATTGCTATTGGTTGCCGTTGGATTGGCAGGATTAATAGCGGAGCCATCCTGATAATAACATGCTGTGTAGTTTCCGGCGGGTGTTGGCGTAGTAACCATGAAAGAGGGTGTGCTTCCAATGTAAGCGCCTTGATTATTAAGAATAGCCACCACAAGATTACCGCATGTGTAAGGAAATGGCGTATCGAGATCTATTTGGGTCCATTTTGTTGCATTGGAAAAGTTTACGGGTCCTTGATATACTTGTTGCAAATCGGCAAAAGGAACTAAATCTTGTGCGTTTGTAAAAGTAGTTTTATCGGTTGTTCCCATATAAATGGTAATATCTGTATAATTATTTGAGGCAAGTAAAAATTCTAATGCTATAGAATTAATATTACCGAATAAACCGATTTCGGCAGCGGGGTAAATTTGTTGCGTGTAAGAGTAATTATAGAAAGTATTGATAGGATAGTTATATGTAGTGTTGGTACCTGTTCCCACCACTATATCCTGGCAGGTATTAATTTCTTCGAAGATAGCGGTAAGAATAAGATCTTCTGTGGCATTAAAAATATATGGGTTTGCGGTTTCGCCGTCGCTCCATTCTACGAATTTATAGCCAAAAGCGGCATTAGCGGTTAGGGTAACCTGGTCGCCCGAGTTAAATACGCCGCCGCCGGTTACTGTTCCTGTGCCTGTGGGGGTAACATCAGTATCAACAAATACTACATTTGGGGTAGTTCCTCCTGATGTAATCATACGCACTGCAACCGCGCCGAAACCGGACTGCATTGTCAATGCAGCGGCCGCTGCACCGACGCTTCTTATGTAACATCTTTGAGAACTTGCGCGTCGATCGTAACAAATTCCAAAATTAGTTGTGGTGGTCTGATTGGCGCACAAGTAGTAGTTTTGCGCAGTTAATGCGGTTTCTGGAACAGCTACCGTAATTACGCCGCTGGCTGGGCGGGTTGCCGTTTGAGTAAAGATAGCTGCACCGGTTTGGGTAGCGCTGGTCATAGGATATAGTGAAATACTAATTGCTGTGCCTGCCATGGCTGGGTTATCACTAAATCTCAGTTCCACATCGGTAAGTGTGGTGGCATTATAGATAGGAAAAATATTTCCACACGCAAGAGTACCACTGTTTGATCCCACTCCGAACTCATCTGTGGTTATGGCGTCTAACTGGTATTTATTTCCAATTTCAAGCGTAAAAGTTACATCGTTATCTTCCGGATTATCATCGGTTTCGTTTTGAGAAACCGCATAAATGAAATCGTAATCATTTTCAAGATATGGGTAATGTGTTGGTGGTGTGGTGATATTTAGTGCTTCAGAAGTGGCAAAGGGTGCAAGAGAAATGGGATCGGATGAACCAAGCGCAAGACCATCGAAAGTAGCGGAGAAAGTTACATTCGTTTGCGTAAGTGTGCCTGCATTGTAAGCCAAGGCGGTAAGTTTTTGGGGGAATGGCATGGTACCGGAAAGGGCAACGCCGGCAGCTTGGGAAGCGGGTATTTTAGTGTAAGGCAACAACGGGTTTTCAGCCATAATTTGTAAATCGTTTACTTCGGACGCTTCTACCACTTCAATCTCGTCAATAATTGTATAAATTCCCTCTTGCATTGCGGTGAGGTCATGGAAACCAAGATAGTACGTTCCTGTAGTCGTGGGGGTAAACAAGGCTGAAAATTTTGTCCAGTTAGTAATCATTACGTCTGTACTATAATACATGGATGCTGCGCTGCTCATTCCTGTACCTGTAGGAGTTTGTCCTATTTTGCATTCCAAGCCGCTAATCTCTCCATAAGAGGGATATCCTGGCATCACCAACCAAAAAGAAACTACATAATTGATTCCTGCAGTAAGGGTAAATCCTGGGCTAAATGCCCATGCGTTGCGTCCTGTTTCGTTCCAACTAAGTCCTAACATTCTGGTTCCTGCATAGATGGGTACTGAACCTGTTACGCCAGGAATATTTCCCAAATCAGTACCGGTTCCGTATATAAGATCCGGTCCAACAGAAATCCACGAATCAGCGGTACCTGTATGACTTACTGTCCATCCGGTTGGAAGCGCGGGTACTGTGGCTGTTTCAAATCCTTCAGAGAAAACGATGTCACCTGGTGCGCGGGTACCGGATTGTACTGATTTTTCACCATAAACAACTTGCAGTACTTGATCGGAGTTTTGGTCTTTAGAAAGCTT
The DNA here is from genome assembly GCA_009776395.1 of Lentimicrobiaceae bacterium. Lineage (GTDB taxonomy): Bacteria > Bacteroidota > Bacteroidia > Bacteroidales > WCHB1-69 > WRNX01. Next base: position 6,559 of record WRNX01000027.1, on the reverse strand, counting down.
ATTTCCGTAAGAAATTGCTCTGCTTTGTTGTGCAAAAGTTGCTCCAACAAGCAACATCATTGCAGTTAAGAAAAAAGTAATTTTTTTCATAATAAAATAGATTTTAGTTAATAATATTTAATAGTTTTTAATTACACAATTAACGCGCAAAAATATATATTTTTTAATATGTACGGAAAAATGAATTTTTTTTTTGGGGGAGGGCTGCTTTTTTGAGGTAAAATTTTAAACACTAATCTTCAACCACTCTCTCCACCTCAATTTCACAGAAAACCAAAATGCTTCAAGCAGTAAAAAAAACAAACCAATTAATAGAGGAAACTGATATTTGCTTTCGTATCGAGAAAAAGTGATCTCTTGTAAATCCACTTTATTCATATTGTTTATTTTTTCTAAAATGGTTTCAAATCCCATGTTTGCATTAGAGGCATGTACGTAAACTCCGCCTCCTGTTGCGGCGATCTCTTTTAATACATCTTCATTTAAACGGGTAATCACCGTATTGCCTTCCAAATCTTTTTTAAAACTGTTACTTCTTCCATCGGGTATAGGGACGCCACGCACATCACCAATTCCAATAGTATGGATAGTAACGCCCAATTTTCTTACTTGCGCCGCTACTTCAACAGCTTGAGGAAAGTGGTCTTCCCCATCAGATACTACCAAAATTACTTTTGAGTTGAGTTGCGAAATCTTGTTCAAGTCTGCATTCCCATCTTTTACTTCAGGCAGCATGGAAACGGCAGCCAAATCAATGGCGGAGGCAATATCAGTGCCTTGTTCGTTCATCAGTTTTGGACTTACAAAATTCACAAACATTTTGGCAGCCGCATAATCGCTGGTGATGGGCAGCTGCACAAACGATTTTCCTGCAAAAACCACCAACCCGATTCGATCTCCTTTAAGTTGATCTATAAAACGGGAAAGCGCTATTTTGGAGGCTTCCAAACGATTGGGTTGAATATCTTCCGCCAACATGCTATTGGAAATATCCAAGGCAATCATAATATCCACTCCTTTCCGCATCCCTTTTTCTAAAGCGCTGCCCACTTGTGGATTTGCCAGGGTAAAAATAAAACACGCTAAAGCTGCCATGAGTAAAGAAAATTTGACAGTTTGGGCAGGAACTGAGCGTAACGGCATCAATCTGTTTACTAACGCTTCATCTCCAAAATGACGCCAACGTTTTTTGGTAACATAATACAATAAAATGTATCCTAAAATAAAAAACGGAATAATGAGTAATCCGTATAAATAATTTTCATTTTCAAACCTGAACATACTTTATGGTAAATAGTTATGATAATTTCCTTTATTTTTATAAAGTTCCCTTACAAACGAAGAAGATATGTGTGATAGTGTAGGAGTGGTGATAAAAAAAACAGTTTCCAAGTTAAAAATCTCTTTATTAGCCTGTGCTAAATCGTTTTCGTATTGAAAATCAATGCTGTTTCTTATTCCTCGAATCAAATAGCGGGCGTTGTTTTTTTTGCAAAATACGCCGGTAAGTCCTTTATATGTTTCAATCAAAATTTTTTCATTATGAAGAAATGGATTTTTAATAATTTTCAATCTTTCTTCTAATGAAAAGAGTGGATTTTTTTCTTCATTTTCACCGATGGCAATCATTATTTTATCGAAAAGCGGGAGCGCACGGTTCACAATATCTTGATGTCCAACAGTAAACGGGTCGAAAGTTCCGGCGAAAACGGCAATTTTCATCATCATTATTCTCTAATAATTGTAAAATTATAATCATCAATAAATTTCACCAATCGAGAGGGCTTATATTCAATAGATTCTGCAAAACGTTGCGGAACTACATAATCAACTTGATCAATAATGTCTGGGGATATTTCGGAAAAAACTACCGGAGTAGCCGCGCCGGAAACATTGGCAGAGGTAGAAACCAACGGACTTTCTAATTCTTTAATCAGTTTTTTACAAAAAATATTTGAGGTAATCCGAATGGCAATAGTGCCGTCGGGATGAATTAATGGTTGGGGTAAATTTTGTGCGGTAGGATAAATATAGGTAGTGGGGCGAAACGTGTGTAAAATTAAATCCCATGCAATAAGCGGAATTTTAGCCACGTAGAGCGGGAGTCGGTCGGCATTGTCTAACAAAATAATCATACTTTTACTTTCCTGCCGCTGTTTAATGGTGTAAATTTTTTTAACGGCTTCTTCATTCGTGGCATCGCAGCCAATTCCCCACACAGTATCGGTGGGATACAACAGTACTTTTCCTTGTTGTAGAAGTCCTTTACATTTTAATATTTCTTGTTCCATTTGGGATAAAAATAAACGCTTCAAATAAAAAAGAGTTAACGTTAAAAACTTTCAAATCTTTAATTTTCTTCTAATGCCTTAATTCCGGGCAGTTCAATTCCTTCTAAATATTCGAGCATTGCGCCGCCGCCGGTACTAATGTAAGATACTTCTTTGGATAGCCCGAATTTTCCGAGCGCAGCAATTGAGTCTCCTCCGCCAATGAGAGAGTATGCGCCATTTTTAGTACTTTCTGCAATTGCTTCTGCCACCGCTTTCGTTCCACCGGCAAATTTATCCATCTCAAAAACCCCTACAGGTCCGTTCCAAAGAATAGTTTTAGATTCTAAAATTACCTTTTTAAACAGTTCAATAGATTTTTCTCCAATATCCATTCCCATCCAACCATCAGGAATATTTTGGTCTTTGGTATAAAGTGTGTTGGCATCTTCTGCAAATTTATCTGCACAAAGGCTATCCACCGATAAATAGATATTGATTCCTTTTATTTTTGCCTGTTCCAAAATTTCTTTTGCTACCGAAACCATCTCTTCTTCAAACAAAGAATCTCCGTAAGTAAATCCCATTGTATATAAAAAAGTATATCTCATTCCTCCGCCAATAATTAAATTATCAACTTTTTCCAACAGATTTTTTAAAATATTGATTTTGGTAGAAACTTTTGAGCCTCCGATAATAGCAGTAAAGGGTGATTTTTTTTCTTCCAAAACTTTTTTCAAACTCTGAACTTCACCGTAAAGAAGGTATCCTGCGTATGCTTTTTCGGGAAATAGTCGGGCAATAGTAGCCGTGGAGGCATGTTCGCGGTGGGCAGTACCAAAAGCGTCGTTCACATAAATATCTCCCAATTTGGCAATGGCTTTGGCAAATTCAATATCTCCTTTTTCTTCTTCTTTATGGAAACGAAGATTTTCCAACAATCCAATATCACCAGGATTAAGATTGTTTATTTTTTCTTCAATATCAGCATCTAACACATCGCCGAGAAAAATTACCGGTTTTTTTAGTGTTTCCGAAACAGAACTTACTATGTGTTTTAACGAAAAAGTATCATTTCTTTCTCCTTTGGGTCTTCCCAAGTGAGACATTAGAATCGTTATACCGCCATCATTGGTAATTTTGTTCACTGTTTCCAATGTGCGTTTGATACGCGTAGTGCTTGTTACTTGTAGATTTTCATCTTGCGGCACGTTGTAGTCCACACGTACCAATACTTTTTTGCCTGATAATGAGGCTTGATCAATTGATTTCATAAAGGAAGTTTATTATTATAGGTATTATTGTCATGATCTTTAACTGTTGGAATACCCGGACAAGATTCCGGTTCTTTCATCCACTGCGCATACAATACAATATTGCGAGTTATACTAATACTTTGCATATCAGAAAAGCGATACCCTGAGCCATCGGTTTTAGTATTCCATCCTGTAAAAGAATAATCGGTGCGTGTAAAAGTGTTGGAATCTAATTTTTGGGATTCATATTCATGAAATTTTTGAGATTCCATTTTTCCTTCGCCGCCATTGGCGTCAAAAAATACAAAATAGGTATTTGAGATGGGGGTCCACTGCGCATACAAAGTCATATCGGAAGTGATAGAAACATTCTGTTCGTTTTCAAAACTTTTACCTTTTCCGTTGGCAGAAGTGTTCCAACCTGTAAACCTGTAATTATCGTAGTAAAAGCGATTGGAAGAAAGCGGTTTTGCTACACCTGCTTCAAAAGTTTGCGATTCCATTTCTCCCACGCCGCCGTTAGCATTAAAATTTACGGTGAACTCGCCACTTGTTGGGATCCACTGTGCATACAATACCAAATGTTCCGAAACTATTATTTTTTCTTGATCGTTGTATGATGTACCGGTTCCGTCTGGTTTTGTATTCCATTCTTTAAAGAGGTAACCCCAGTTTTTATAGGAGTTTGCCATAAGCGGTTGGGCTACTTTTTGAGTGAAATGTTGAGTAATTAATTCGCCTTTACCTCCATTGGGATTAAAAGTTACAATAAACTCCTCTTTTTTACAACCTGAAAAAAAGAAAAAACTTATAAATAATGCAATGAAAAGAAGCTGGATTTTTTTCATAAAAAACTTAATGTTAAATAAATATAATGATTCTTCATTTTAAAAAGAAAGAAAACAAAAATATATAATTATTTCTATTTTATAGGTATAGAAAACTTTATTGAATTACTTAATTGTACAAATTCATTGAAAAAAAGCGATATTTTTATCCTATTTTATTTTTTTAACAAGTTGATTATTAGAAAAAATAATTTGTTTTTTTAATGTAATTGAATGAATATGAAGTAGAGCCGGATGCAGAATACGACATCTTATTGTTCAACGGAACAAGTGCCGCCTTAATTGAAGTAAAGGCGTTTTAATTCTACTATTAAGCGTTCGGTATTTTTATTAATTGATGCCATATTTCACAATCAAACCGTTAATAGTACCGTCGCTGAGCCATTTTGTGATAAGCGTTTCAATAGAGGCGGAGAGAGCGGCTCCCTTTTTGGTTGCGATGCCATAATGCTGCGGCGCGAATTGCTCGTTGATGTAAGAGCGTGCATCCGTTTTGTATGCTGCAAGGATTGATTTGTCAACGCAGAAGGCATCCACTGTACCGGCTGTCAACGCGTTTGAAATAGCGGGATAATCGTCAAACTGTATAAAAGTAACGCCTGCCTGCGCGAAAGAAGCAACGTCAAAATCCTCTGCCGTTTCGGGTAATGTATAGTCGGGAAACAATCCTTTTTCCGCCATGGCTGTTACCAATGCGAATGCGGAGGTCGAACCTTTTGCAACACCTATTGTTTTACCCGTAAGGTCTTCAAGTGACGTAATACCGCTTGCATTTTCTACGAGCACCGTAACCGCATCGGTGAAATAAGAGGTTGAGAAATCCCAATTCTTCTTTCTTTCCTCCGTAATAGTAAATGTGGCAATAACACAATCTATTTTTCCCGCATCGAGAAGTTCGGTTCTTGACGCTGAGGTAACGGTTGTAAACTCGGCATGATCGTAGCCAAGTTCGTCGGCAATCATTTCCGCAAGTTCGATTTCAAGCCCGGAATATATACCGGTAACAGGATCTTTGAATCCAAAGCCGATAACGTCGGATTTTACGCCGACTTTCAGTGTGTTTGAATCTTTCGTGCAACCTGAAAACATTGCAACTACTGCGAGGCAGATTGCCGTCGCAACCACTTTCCTCAAACTGAAACTTTTTTTTGTCATTTTTTTAAAAATTTGATTAAACATATATTAAACATAAATTATTATTATTGAAAAATGTAAAAATACAACTATGGGAAACACAATATAGGACAATTTGCAAAATGCCCTATATTCTTTAAAAAATTATGTAGAACAATAACAACATTTTTTTTACATTTTTATCCCATTTTTGTACAAAATAATCTAAAATAAGTAATATTTTCTTTCGTTATTTCTTTTTTTAACAAATTGATTATTAAAAAAATAAATTATTATTTTAATATAATTGAATGAATATTTTTTTATTTTTGCCGCGAGTTATTTATTATTTAAAAATTTAAAAATTTAAAAATTTAAAAATTTAAAAAAAAATCAATTAAATCTAAAAACCTTAAATCTTTAAATCTTTAAATTTTTAAATCTTTAAATCAGAAATCATAAATTTGAACTATTAAACTATTAAACATTATTTTCATGGAGAAAAAACAAAAACAAAAAAAGTCTGCCCCTACTTTTGAAACTGTGTGGGCAATGTTTCAAGAAACGAACAAACAATTTCAAGAAACGAACAAACAATTTCAAGAAACCAAATTATTTATCGAAAAACTTAGCATTGAAGCCGACAAGCGAGAGGAAGCGCGGGCTGAAAAGCGACGGCAAGAAGAAGAAATAAGGGAAAAAGAGCGGCGACAAGAAGAGGAAAAGCGACGGCAAGAAGAGGAAAAGCGACGGCAAGAAGAAGAAATAAGGGAAAAAGAGCGGCGACAAGAAGAAAAAAAGCAACGTCAAGAAGAAAAAGAACGAGAGAAAAAGCGAGACGAAAAGCGACGTGAACAAGACGAAAAGAGGCGGCAACAAGAAGAAATTTGGCGTAAAGAAGCAGAAGAAAGAGGTAAAATAATAGATGCTCGTATAGACAACCTCAATCGTATCGTAGGGGGAATTTCTTATAGTAACGGCGATATGGCGGAAGAGTTTTTTTACAATACTTTAAAAAAAGATAAAACCTTTCTGAACGAAAAATTTGATTCGATTAGAAAAAATTTAACAT